>JAQCND010000438.1 GCA_028274765.1 Bradymonadaceae bacterium | reverse complement strand
GGAAGAGAAGCCAGTAGCACAAGAAGAGAGCAACTCCCGAGGGGCGGTCGTCGCCGCCTTTTGGAAAGAAGCCGCTCGGGGCCAGAAACACGGCCATCAGACTGGTCTCCAGCAGGAGCATGTCCCACTGATATCCCCAGAAGATTCCGCCGACTTGCACGAGCGAGAGATACGTCCCCCACAGGAGGACCGAGACGAGCCTTGGCCACACGCCCACCACCAGTAATCCGCCGAGCAATCCGCCAGTGAGACACGCTCCAGTGAGCACACGCTCAGTCGGTTCGATCCAGGTAAAGATCGTCGGTACCCACATCCAGACGAAGTCGTTGGGATGGCGCTGGGCAACCGACTGCTGGATGCGTTCGAGGCGTTCGACCGCCGGCAAGATGCCTTCGCTGCCGAGAAGTCCCTCGATCTGGAGACCAAACGACAGGAACGCTACGACGAAAACCACCCCGAGCAGACGCAAAAAAAGCCATCGCGCCAGATGGCGCTTCGAGGGTTTGAGATCGGAGCCGATGACCCACGTGGCGATCGTCGAGGCAGTCGGCCGGTTCTCGGCGACCCATCGATAGCCCCACTCGGTGAGGGGGGCAAAACCCGGCACGTGTTCGTACAGCCAGAGCCAGTACCCGTGGCCCGGCGCGAGACTCAACGTCCGAAAAATGGCCTCGGCGGCCCGGCAGTGGGTCCCGTCGGGCTGGACGAGGTGAACGGCCTCCTCGAAATCCGACGGGCCGAGGTCGTCGACATGGGCATGGATCTTTTGATAGGGCGCGTACTGGACGCGCTCGCCGACCTGGTCGCGGACGCGCTCGACGGAGCGGGCACAGAATCCGCAATCGCCGTCCCACACGAGCAAGGGCCGATCGCGATCATCGGGATCGAAATCGAGATCGCCGCTGTGATAGGTGCATACATCTGAGTCGGCCGAATCATCGGAGGCCCCGTCGGGCGATACGCCACAGGTCGACGAGGCCTCGTCGGATGTCGAGTCGTCAGGGGGCATAGGCGAGGCGCACGGTTGGAAGTCACTCGATCTCGGTGACGAGGAGCTTGGAGGCGAGTTCTCGGCTGACGGACATCTCCTCGTCGTCGTCGCGCACGATCGACATCTGTCCGTCGATCGGGCTGACATCGGTGACTTCGAGCGTTGTATTCGGGGTCAGTCCGATCTCCTCGAAGTGCTGGAGCACTTTGGGGTCCTGATCGAGGACGCGTTCGATATGAACGTGTTGAGTGGCCTCGATGTCGTGGAGGGGGTGAGCGTCGGGTTGGTAGACGTCGCCCTCGGCGGTCGGGATGGGGTCGCCGTGCGGGTCGAACTTGGGATAGCCGAGATATTCGTCGATCCGCTCGGCGACTTTGTCGCTGACAGCGTGCTCGAGGCGCTCGGCCTCCTCGTGGACCTCGTCCCAGTCGAAATCGAGCGTCTTGACTAGAAAAATCTCGATCAGCCGGTGGTGACGAATCACCTGGAGGGCCGATGTGACCCCGTTTTCGGTCAATTTCGCGCCTTTGTAGGGTTCGTAATCAACGAGCTCGTCCTCACCCAGCGACTGTAGCATGTTGGTGACCGAGGAGCGCGAGACATCCAGATCGCTGGCCAGCTCTTGGGTCTTGACGCGCTCGTTCTCCTCCTGGAGATGATAGATCGACTTGAGATAGTTTTCGACGGTAGGTGTCGGCATGAGCTCGGGAGGCGGCGGAGGGACCCTAACGACCAATTCAGAGCACTCGTCTACGACGCGTCCTGTCCTGACATGCTGGAACTATCAAACTGATACCGGCGTGGCAATCGCATGCGTTTCCTCACGGAGGGCGATCGCATTTGAATATCTCCATCCTCTCGGTCGCGCCCCCCGGATTCAAGGGGGGTGGGGCGTTCGTCGACGTGCCAGCCAGTTGCTCACGTCGAAGACGTATCAAGGCGCCCCAAGCGTCGATCGAACCTCGTGTCCGCTCGATGCCTCCCTGGAGCGCCGTCGGCTCACCGGCCTGGAGGGAATGAGCACTCGCGATCGAGGGCGAGCTATGCAGCGAAGAACGCCAAACCATCGAGCCCCTCGGCGAGATCATACGTTGAATCGAGCTCGAATGCGATTGTCCTCCCCTCGCGTACCGGACGTATTCCTCCTATCTAACATGTTTGACCCAACAACTCCTCGGTCGTTGCCGACGATCATGCATGGAGGGGCAGAGGTGACGTGCTTCAGGTGGTTGAAGGCGCTCGTCGCCACGGACCCGACCTCCGGTCATCACGCCGGAACGACTTTCACTTCCCCTCTCTGGCCGGCTGTCAGCGGGCGGGTCGCGCGGGTGACCCGGTGGGGAATATACGGCGGAGGTGTCTCTCGCCGGCGAGCGCGCCGGGCGCGAGGGGGCGACAGGCTCCAGACGATGGTCCACCGTCCGAGCGTGAGCGAACACAACTTGCCTGCGACGTTCGGGGTCGGGCGAGGGCGTGTCGAGCGGGCAGTCGAGTCATCGGTAACGGAGCGTCTAAACCAGCTCCCGTTCGACGAGAGTTTGTACGATGTAACTGGCCACCTCGGAGGGGGTTGTATCGGCCCCGAATCCCGCATCGAATCCCAGTTCCAGTGCGAGCTCGTGATCGATACGGGGGCCACCACAGACGACGAGGAGATCCTGGCGGATCCCCTCGGCTTCGAGAATGTCGATCAGGGCCGAGAGATTGTCGAGATGCGTATCGTTCTGGGTGACGACCTGGCTGATCAGAAGAGCGTCCGCATCCTCCTCGACCGCCCGGGCGACGAGCTCGTCGTTGGGGATCTGCATGCCGAGGTTGTGCGCTTCGATGCATTCGTAGCGCTCGAGCCCGTACTCGCCGTCGTAGCCTTTCATGTTCATGATGGCGTCGATGCCGACCGAGTGAGCATCCGTTCCCGTACAGGCACCGAGCACCGTGACGGCCCGGCCGATCTCGTCGCGAACGAATGCTTCGACCTCCTTGCGACTCATCGTCTCGGTCTCGACCGTGGCGATCTCCAGCGCGTCGAGATCGACGGCGATATCGGTCGAGGCGTATACGACGAAAAAGGTATATCCCTCGCCGAGATCCTTGGCATGATAGATCTGGGGATCGTCGAAGCCGGTCTTCTCGACGAAATGTTCGGCTGCGGCTCGTCCCTCCGGATCGCAGGGGACGGGGAGGGTAAACGACATCTGAACCTTGCCGTCACCTCGCGTGTCACCGTAGGGGCGAACCTCGTCGCGTTCGCTCGGGATCTCGGGGACTTCGGGCGGCTGTTCAGACACGGCCATGACAGAGAGAAGGGAGGGAGTAGGACTCGCGCACGCTTTCGGTGATTGCAACACATGCGACATGATCGAGATTTCGTCGCCCTCTTGCAATCGTCGGTTCCGTCTCGTGCCGTCCAGGTGGAGACTCGCCGTCTCGATCCCGCGGGGTCGATCCCCGGCGTCGCATACACATCGGGACCCTCTCGACGAGCGTACGAGATGAGGAGACGCGATCGTAGCTTCGCGTCGCAACCTCACGGTGAGTCGTCGAGGGGCTCTCGAGTCCTCGAGTCCCGTTCATTCGAGGGGGGCTCGGGTCCGTGGGGTCTCGACGACGCGTCCTCCCTGGAGCACCGGCGGTCCCACCGGCCACTCATCGAGTCTGTCGACTGCAAGCGTTGGACCGTGGCGTATCCCACGGAATCCGAGCAGACCCTCGATGGAGAGAGCGGCACTGCCGGAAGGAGGCACTTTTGGGCTCGGGCGTTTCGTGCTAATCACGCCCGGAGACACGAGACAGATATCTCTTTGATTTCGACCGACGAGCATGGATTCGAGATGGATAAATTCGTCATTCAAGGTGGACAAGAGCTGAGCGGAACCGTCCGCCCCAGCGGAAGTAAAAACGAGGCTCTTCCCTGCCTGGCTGCGACGCTGCTGACCGACGAGCCCGTCGTTCTTCGCAATGTCCCGAGGATTTCCGATGTCGACGTGATGCTCGAGATCATCGAGGATCTCGGCGGAACCTACGAATGGCAGGAGGAGCACCGACTTCGCGTGCAGACGGAGGGAGTCGACACTTCGGATCTGAACTCGGAGCTGTGTCGCAAGATCCGTGCCTCGATTTTGTTTGCGGGCTCGATGCTCGGACGCGAGGGAGGATGCAAGCTACCTCCACCCGGAGGGGACGTCATCGGTCGTCGGCGTGTCGACACCCACTTTCTGGCGCTCCGGGAGCTGGGAGCCGACGTCGACGTCCAGGAGGACGGATACGCCTTCGAAGCCGACGAGCTCAACGGAACCAACATCTTCATGGACGAGGCGTCGGTCACGGCTACGGAAAATGCCATCATGGCGGCTTCGGTCGCCAAAGGACGGACTCGCATCCAGAATGCCGCCTGCGAGCCGCACGTCCAGGGCCTCAGTCGGATGCTCGTCAGCATGGGCGCTCGCATCGAGGGCATCGGCACCAACATCCTCGAGATCGAGGGGAGCAAAGAGCTCTGGGGCTGCGAACACCGCATTGGACCGGACTACCTCGAGATCGGGAGCTTCGCGGGCCTCGCAGCAATCACCCCCGGTGATATTCGCATCGAAGACGTCGTCCCTCGCGACCTCCGGATGATTCGGCTCGTCTTCGACAAGATCGGCCTCACCACCGAACTCGAGGACGACACACTCTACGTTCCCGGCGATCAGGATCTCGAGATCCAGGATGATCTTCACGGCAACATCCCGACCATCGACGATGCTCCGTGGCCGGCCTTCCCGAGCGACATGATGTCGATCGCGATCACGGTCGCCACGCAGGCCGAAGGGACCGTCCTGTTTTTCGAGAAGATGTTCGAGGGACGGATGTTCTTTGTCGACTCGCTGATCTCGATGGGCGCGCGCATCGTCTTCTGCGACCCTCATCGAGTCGTCGTGGTCGGGCCCAGTCAGTTGTATGGCGCGACCCTCGAATCTCCGGACATCCGGGCCGGCATGGCCCTTCTGATCGCGGCGCTGGCAGCCAAGGGCGAGAGTACCATCTACAATGTCCGCCAGATCGATCGGGGCTACGAGGCTATCGAAGAAAAACTCCAGTCGCTCGGAGCCGACATCGAGCGTCAGACGGTCGAGGGCGAGGCGGGCTGAGCTCCATTGGATCTCGACGGTCGAGGCGAGCCGTTGTTCACCAGTCCGCGGGCTCGACCCACTCCGATCGAGGGGGGGATTCGAGGTCACTCTCGACCAGTGCCGCTCCGGTCAGCTCCGAGACGTGGTCCCAAAGAGAGGGGGCAAACGCGTCGGGGGCAATCGCCTCGTCGGAGGCGTCGGTGTGGTTGGCGAGCCGCGACATCGGGGCGTCTGGCATGCCACACGGAACGATCATCGAGAATGGTTCCATGTCGTTGACGAGATTGATCGCCGCGCCATGGGTGGTAATCCCCCTCCGGACGCGCATGCCGACGCTGGCGAGTTTGCGCCGAGGCTCGCCGTCGGTCCAGACGCCGGGGTGATCGGTATCGTAGCTCGAGGGGACGCCAAACGACTCGAAGATGTCGGCGATGCCGTCGGCGAGCCCCCGAACGATGTCGACCACGCCCAGGTCCAGCTGCTCCAGCTCGACGATGGGATAGAGTACCAACTGGCCCGGACCGTGGTAGGTGGCCTCGCCCCCGCGCTCGATCTCGAAGACTTCGATTCCCTCCTCCCGCAGCCGCTCGTGAGCGACCAGCGCCGTGGCATCGCCTCGTTTGCCGAGCGTCACGACGGGAGGATGCTCGAGTGCTATTATATATCCAGCGCATTTTTCGGCGCATGCGCCCTCCAGCAGTCGCTCGCGTAGGTCATGCTGGAGGGCGAGGGCTTGTCCGTAGGGAACCGGGTCGTCGTAGGCGAGGAGACGAATCTCAGTCTCGGAGTGCATCGATGAAATCGGTATCGAGGGTGACGATGGGAGCCGTGTACTCCTCGACGCCGATGCCGTGCTTGAGGAGCAGCTCCACGAAGTTGTCGCGATCCATCAGCGTAACGGGGGCGCTCTCCTCTTGACGACTCTGCTCGACGGCTTCGTCGCTGACGTCGGCGAGGTGGATGATGACACCCTCGGAGGCCGAGTAGTGGTTGAGCGTCTCGCGAAGCTCGTGGACGGCATCGGGCTGGAGTGTGTCTTTCTCTCCGGTGGCAACCTGGACGCAGACGCGGACGTCGGCCAGCCCCTGGCGCCAGTCGGCCGTAAAGAAGACGTCTCCTTCGGAAGAACGCTTGGAGACTTTGATGTTGTGGTAGCCGAGCCGCTCGAGGAGCGTCAGCGCGAGGTGTTCGAGGGCCTCGGATTTGAGATCCAGGAGGGCGCCTCCGAGCTGTTGGACGGTCGCCTGCCGAATATCTTCGGAGAGGCCGAGGATACCGCGCTCCTTGTCGGCGATCTCGTCGTCGAGCTTCCACTCGGTCAGACTCCAGTTGTCTCCGTCATCTCGCTCGAACAGCGGACGGTGGCCGTATTGCTTGCGGACCTGATTGTCGTTGGCGAGTGCCGAAGTGACTGTCGTCACCGGGTCGTGGGTATGGAACTTGACCAGGTCGCGGTCGAAAATCTCGTCGGCCAGCTCGTCGATCGGCATCGACTGGTCGTCGCGCTCCGACAGGACCTGATACGCCGCTCGCGGAATCCCGTTCAACGCGACAGGGCCCTCCTCGAGATGTTGATCGCGGGGAAGTGAGGTTCGAGGAGCCGATTCGGACGGAGGCGCAGAGCGGGTCTCCGTCTGAGTATCCGAACCCTCCTGGGAACGACTGCGCTTGGGACCGTCCTTTCCCTCGTCTTGGCCTTTGCGGGTGCGTTGCTTCGAAGAGGTACGGTCCCCATCGCGATCTCGCTTGCGAGTGCGCTGATCGCCGTCGTCGGAGCCACGAGAACGGCGCCGCTTGGGCTGATTGCCCTCCTGAGAGGCATCGTTCGTCTTCTGTTTCGAACGGGACCGGCGTCGAGTCTTTTGTTTCTGACGTTCGCGCTTTTTTTTCTTGCGTTCCTCTCGGATCTTTTCGGTCAATTTTTTGGCGTATTCGTCGTCGAGCTCGAAGACACCGGGACGCTCTTGGTGGATGACGGTGTCGTCATTTTTCTTGATTTCGCGTTCGAGCCGCTCACCCATGGTCACATGGGGCGTCTTGCCCACGTGGGACAAGAGCTCCTCCCGGACCGCAATCTCCGTGATCTTTTTGTAGTGAAGAGGACGTCCGGAGCGTCGCAGGACTTCGACTGCAGCTTCGTAGAATGTCATAGTGCTCTCCTCGAGAATGAGACCGACCCGACATCGGAGGCGAGGGGGATGTCGATGGAGAGAGGAGCAACGGCGACGGCGACACTCGCATGTGCGCGCTCGTCTCGAGTGCCCACCGGCGCCCCCCTGTTCGGCGACGAGTCTCGCCGCCAATGGCGCGATCGGTCGATGAGTCGTGATCGATGAAGGCCGTCTCGATCTCGACCGCAGTGAGCCGACGATCTCAGGAGAGAAACACACCTCGAACGTCCTCGTGGAAAGGAGGTGTTCGAGAAGTATCTGGAACCCGAAACCGCGCTGTTGAATCGATAGCCCGTGAGACGCTCAGCCCAATGTTTCCCCCTTTCGGCTGCGCAAGTCTCTATCGAGTCCCAACGAGACCTCGTCCCGATTGAGTTCTCCCCTGAGCCAGTCGGCATCTTGCGGCGTGAGATCTGGGGCCGACGATGACGGTATGAAAGGTAGGGCTCAGATGTCTTCGGCTCGGCAAAGCCGGGAGCGAGCACCTACGCTGTTTCTCCGTCTTTTTCGTCTTCTTCGGCTGCCTCG
The DNA here is from genome assembly GCA_028274765.1 of Bradymonadaceae bacterium. GTDB lineage: Bacteria > Myxococcota_A > Bradymonadia > Bradymonadales > Bradymonadaceae > CAJXPB01. Next base: position 4,444 of record JAQCND010000438.1, on the reverse strand, counting down.
GTCTCGTCATCGTCGTCCGCGTCGTCCGCCTCGTCGCTGTCGATGTCTTCATCTTCGTCGAGATTGTACTTGCGGCGAAACCGGTCGACACGCCCCTCCGTGTCGACGAGTTTCTTTTGACCAGTATAGAAGGGATGCGTGTACGCACTGATGTCGACGGGAATCACGTAGTGTTCGACGCCGTCGACCTCTCGGGTGCGTTCGGAGGTGATGGTGGAGCGCGTCACCACTTCGTGTTCGCCATCTTTGAAGATGACAGGGTGATAATCAGGATGGACGTGGTCTTTCATGATGATACCTCTCAGAAGCGTGTTTAGATTCGAACAGCTGACAGATGGTCGTCTAGAAAACCCACACCGAAAATGCAAGTCGCTCGGAAGCAACACGTTCGTGTGGGAAGCACGCATCATGCGAGCGGGATGAGCGTTAGGGGAATGGGAACGAAGACAACACGAGTGTACGTTGTTAGCACATCCCCGTGGACATCGACCCCGTTCGACGCCTACAACAGTATTGCTTTTGTATGACATTCCGAGTCTCGTTCGAGCTCCTCCAGTTTGCAGAGGCGATGCCCGAGCGGCTCCCTGAACTCATCGAGTGACATTGTCATGTCGAAACCCACCGTACTGCGAGTCGACCCTGATGCCCCCGAGATCGATCGCCTCGATCGAGCAGCCGATGTACTCACGGAAGGAGGGTTGGTGGCGTTCCCGACCGAGACCGTTTACGGGCTCGGAGCGCATGCGCTCGATCCCGAGGCGGTCGAGCGCATCTTCGAGGTCAAAGACCGGCCCGAGACGCATCCGCTCATCGTCCATGTCGGCGACATCGAGGTGGCGATGCAGTGGAGCGACCCCTGGTCTGAAGAAGCTCAGCGTCTGGCCGAGCATTTCTGGCCGGGCCCGCTGACACTGATTGTGCCGCGCAACTCGCGTCTCCCGGCCGAAGTAACGGGGGGGCTGGAGACCGTGGGGCTTCGCATGCCGTCGCATCCGGTGGGGATGGCCCTGTTGCGTCGAGCCGATCTCCCGGTGGCAGCACCGAGCGCCAATCCCCACCAGCACCTGTCGCCGACGCGAGCCGAGCACGTCGTGCACGGACTCGGCGAGCGGGTCGACATGGTGATCGATGGGGGGGCAACCGACGTGGGGATCGAGTCGACGGTCCTGTCACTGTGTGAGGACGTGCCCACCATTTTACGGCCCGGGGCAATTGGGCGAGACCACCTCGCATCACTACTCGACTCGGTCGCGTGGGCGGACGATGCCGTGCCCGATCCCGAGACTCGGCGGCCCTCGCCCGGCATGTCGGCGCGCCACTACGCGCCGGAGACTCGCGTTCGCCTCGCCGCCGAGGTCGAGGACGTCGTGGAGCTCGACGACTCCGGCGCGATCGGGTGGCTTCTCCTCGACGGTTCATCCGAGTTTGAACCTCGCGCCGGCGATGTCGTCGAACGACTCCCGAGTGAGCCCGCCTCGTATGCCGCAGGGCTGTACGCCGCCCTCCATAATCTGGATCGTGCGAGCTGTACCCGGATCGTCGTCCAGAGTCCGCCCCGACACGAAGGGTGGCGAGCCGTCTGGAATCGGCTCGAGCGCGCTTCCACCCCGGGTCGATGAGGCGAAGTTTCACGCATCTATGAAACAGTAGATCGGTCACGAGGGATTTCGGGGTTGACGCATTCCGACTACCCCGTATAAATCGACATGCTGCGAGGACGGGCGCACGAGACTCCGCCCCCTCTTGGTCCCGCTTGTTGTCGATATCCCGGGACCCTTGTTCGACGGGTCGACGTTCGGCTCGCGCCGAATCGGTTCCCATCGAAGACGGTAGACGTCTCGGAGAGGTCGAGTGGAGTCTCGAGTGTCGGACACACACCTGGAATAGAGTGTGGAGTTCATTTGTCCTCCTATTCCAACGTTTGATCACAACGATCGCGTGGGAACACACTGGAGAATTCGATTCGAGCACCGATTGTCGAAGGACCCCGATGTCCACGGAGATGGCTCAAGACGCGGAACGACGGCGAAACTGGAAGGGTAGCCTCTATTTTGGCCGATTCGTCTTATTTCACCTGATTTGCCTGGCGGCATTCTGGACGGGGGTCACCTGGGAGGCGATCGCCGCCTTCTTTGTGCTCTACGCCGTTCGGATGTTCGGCATTACCGGTGGGTATCATCGTTATTTTTCTCACCGTACCTACAAGATGGGCCGGGTGATGCAGTTCGTGATGGCCTGGATCGCCCAGAGCTCCATCCAGAAGGGAGTGCTCTGGTGGGCGTCCCACCATCGTCATCACCACACCCATTCCGACGACCCCGACGACGTCCATTCTCCAAAGCATCACGGATTCTGGTACGCACACCTCGGGTGGATCTTCGACCCAGACTGGGCCGATACGGACGACAAGCGAGTCAAGGATCTGTCGCGCTACCCCGAACTCGTCTGGCTCGATCGCTGGCACATTCTTCCTCCCACGGTGCTCGGGGTCGCGACCTATCTCGTCGGCGCCTGGATCGGGGGAGGATTCCTGACGGCCGAAGCCTGGAGTTTCTTCGTCGTCGGGTTCATGTGTAGTACCGTCGCGCTCTTTCATTCGACGTTTACCATCAACTCCCTCTCCCATGTCATCGGCGATCAGCGATACGAAACCGACGACGAGAGTCGCAATCACTGGCTCCTGGCGCTGATCACCTTCGGGGAGGGATGGCACAACAACCATCACCACTATCAAGCCTCTGCCAACCAGGGCTTCTACTGGTGGGAATACGACATCACCTACTACATCTTGAAGGCCTTGAGCTGGGTGGGGCTGGTTCACGACCTCCGCAATCCGCCCGAGCACGTCATTGAAGACGAGCCTCATCCCGCCGTGGCGGCCCGAGAGGACGACGACGAGGAGGCTGCAGACGAGTCCGACGAATCGGCACCCGCTCCCACGGCTGGAACGACCGAACGCTTCGGCGAGACCGTGCAGTCGATTCAGCTGTCCGCTGCTCGGGCTCAAGAAGAGGCGTCGAAGCAGGTGTGCAACATCAAGCTGGCGGCGGCGACGCGGTACGACGAGCTGAGTGATCGTGCCTCCCAGGGATACACCGAAGTCAGTGAGGCGGCGTCGAAAAAGGTCGACGATATCAAGGAATCGGCTCGACACGCTCAAGAAGAGGCGGGCGCCAAAGTCGATCGCATCGTCGAGTCGCTTCAGCAACCGGATCCCGAACCGGCCACCGACTGAGCCGGAGACTCTCGACGCACGATAGCCCGTCGTCGAAGAACTCCAGCCGGAGTTCCCTCGTGCCGCGGGCGAGAGACGAGCCCCCTTCGCGGCCCAACGCCGCTGGAGGGGGCTTTCGAGCATCGACACGTTTCGACACGAAGAGGTTGCACCATGGGCATGCTCATCGACGGTGAATGGCGCGAGAAGGGCTGGGAGACCGACGAGGACGGGGCGTTCGAGCGCTCCGAGACGACGTTTCGGAATCGCATCACGGCGGACGGCTCGTCCCCATTTGAGCCCGAAGACGACCGGTATCATCTCTATGTCTCATATGCCTGTCCCTGGGCGCATCGCACCTTGATCACCCGGGCGCTGAAAGGCCTGGAAGACGTGATCTCGGTATCGGTCGTCGATCCCTTCATGGGCGAGGGAGGATGGCACTTCTCGGAGGCCCCGGGGGCGGTCCCGGATCCGCTCTACGACGCCGATTATCTGCGCGAGATTTACCAGGAGGCCGATGCCGACTACACCGGACGCGTGACCGTACCCGTCCTCTGGGACACGGAACAGGAGACGATCGTCAACAACGAATCCGCCGAGATCATACGGATGATCGACACCGAGTTCGAGGCGCTCGCGTCGCACGACGTCGATCTCTATCCCGAGGGGTATCGGTCGGAGATCGACGAGGCAATCGACGCCATCTACCAGCCCATCAACAACGGTGTCTACCGGGCGGGCTTTGCCGAGACCCAGGAGGCCTACGAGCGAGCCATCGACGATCTGTTCGGGGCGCTCGAGTACTGGAACGGCATGCTCGACGACCAGCGATTCCTGTGCGGCGATTGTATGACCGAGGCCGACATCTGCATGTTCACGACGCTCTTTCGGTTCGACGCCGTTTATCACACGCACTTCAAGTGCAACGTCGCCCGGATCGTCGACTACCCGAATCTCTGGGGCTATGCCCGAGAGATCTACCAGACACCCGGCGTCGCCGAGACGTGCAATCTCGAACACGTCACCCAGCATTACTACCGGAGTCACGAATCGGTCAATCCCAAACGCATCGTGGCTCGAGGCCCCGAGCTCGATTGGGACGCCCCCCACGGTCGGGAGCGGCTGCCGGGCAGCCCTCCACGTTGAGAAGTGGACTCACTCGGTCTCGACGATGACGGTCGTATTTTGAGTCGCCTCGAAATAGCGAGCCGTATTGCCGTTGTTGAC
>JAQCND010000415.1 GCA_028274765.1 Bradymonadaceae bacterium | reverse complement strand
CTGATGTTCATGTCGGGCATGGTGAAGGTACTGAGCGGCGATCCGACGTGGCACGACGGAACGGCGCTGACTGACCATTTCTGGACGCAGCCGCTTCCCACCTGGACGGGTTACTACGTCCATCATCTACCGGACTCGTTCCTCGTGGTCGGCACCTGGGGAGCTCTCGCACTGGAGTTGGCCATTCCCTTCTTCATCTTCGGCCCCCGCTGGCTCCAGCGAGGGGCGGCCTTCTCGATGGGCACTCTCCAGGTTGCGATCCTCGCGACCGGCAACTACTGTTTTTTCAATATCCTGACGCTCGCGCTCTGTCTGCTGTTGATCGACGACCGGGACTGGCGGCAGTGGCTTCCAGCGGGACTCGTCGCTCGTCTCGAGCCCGATGACGACACGGCCCCTCGTAACCTGGCTCGAGCGCGCCCCATCCGGCGATACGGCCGACGCATGCGGCACCTCGCCATGGCGGCCGCCGTCGTCGGGATCGTCGGCATCACCGGTCTCAACATGACGAACCGCTTCCTCAACATGACCGGCCACGAGGGCGTCCTCGAACGATTGGCGTCCGAGTCGGAGACGGAGCGAAGCGGGGCCGAGGAGGCATCGGCCGTGGGCACCCTCCAGTCGTGGGTCGATTGGATCGGACGCTGGCGCACGCTCAACAACTACGGGCTCTTTGCCAGCATGACGACCGATCGGCCGGAGCTGATCGTACAGGGGAGCCGCGACGGCGAGACCTGGAAGACCTACCATTTCAAGTGGAAGCCAGACGAACTCGACGAGCGTCCGGCCTTCGTCGAACCCCATCAGCCCCGGCTCGACTGGCAGATGTGGTTTCAGGCGCTCCGCCAGCAGCGGGCTCACGAACAGGCGGAGCGCTGTGGGGCCCAACAGTGGTTCTGGTCCTTTCAGCGACGTCTCCTCGAGGGCAGCGAGCCAGTCGAGTCGCTACTTGAGCGCGTCCCTTTCGACGAGCCCCCCCGATACGTTCGGGCCGTCATGTATCGCTACGAGTACACGAACCCGACGGACGACACCGACGACTGGTGGACGCGGACGCGTCTCGGCCAGTACTGTCCGACGGTCACGCTCCAGAACGGTCAACTCGAGCCCGTCCGATAATTCGACTACGTCGGGGATCAGTATCACTCTCCGTCATGGAGCCCATCGCATGGATACGAGCCAACTCGAGACGCCCGAACACCTCGATGTGGGAGAGGGAGTGCGCCTCTATCGTCCCTCGCAGCCGGAAGAGGCGGTCTCGAGTGAGCGCCCCACGTACATTCTCTATTTCGACGTCGTCGACGAGTTGGTATTTGCCGCTCGCTACCGCGATCGCTCCAGTCTGGCTGTGCTCGACGGCACACGACGCCTCGATCGAGGGGGGGAGATCGTCAAATTGACCGGGTTTTTCGGGTATCAGTACGTCTCGGGGGCCGAGCGCTGGCAGAAGACCGTGCGAGGGGCGCTCGAACGTCGCACCGATGCCCCGGAGGCAGACGGGGAGACGCCGTCGACGACCGCCGCCGGTTATTTTGCCAGCATCTCGGGGACCGAGGGCAGTATGACTCCGGAGCTGGTCCGTCTCCACATGAGCCTCTTCAATCGACCGCACCAGGTCGTCCTCGCGTTCGACCCCGACGCCGGCCAGCTCGGCATGCACGTGCGCCGGGAAGGCGAGCGATTCGTCAACGTTCCCTTTGCCGTGGCTTATCGGGCCGAGGACCGGGAGGAATCGGCTCCAACGCGATCCGCTCCCGATCAGGCGCTCGAGAACCATCGAGACGAAGTATGATCTTCGAGATTGTTCGATATCCCATGTGTTGACGAGTTCAACAGGAGGAGACGATGCCCAGTCACTACGATACGACGCGCTCCGCTCACATCGCCGATGTCGAGGCTCGCGAAGTACTCGACAGTCGCGGCCATCCGACCATCGAATGTGACATCCGACTCGAAGACGGTACGCTCGGGCGGGCCGCCGTGCCGAGTGGCGCCTCGACGGGGGCCTACGAAGCGCTCGAACTTCGAGACGACGACGAGGGACGCTACCGGGGCAAGGGCGTCCAGAGGGCCGTTTCGAATATTCGACACGAGCTCGCCCCGGAACTGCTGGGTCTCGACGTCCGTCGCCAGCCCCAGATCGATCAACGGCTGCTGGAGCTCGACGGCACCGACAACAAGAGCGCTCTGGGCGCCAACGCCCTGTTGGGGGTCAGCCTGGCTGCGGCGCGAGCGGGGGCTCAATCGATGGGCATCCCGCTGCACCGGCATCTCGGCGGCGCGGCCTCCTCGACGATGCCCGTGCCGATGATGAACATCGTCAACGGGGGCGAACATGCCGACAACAACGTCGACATCCAGGAGTTCATGATCGTGCCGGTCGGCGCGAAGTCGGTCGATGAGGCGGTCCGCTGGGGCTCCGAGATCTTCCACGCGCTCCAGGACGTGCTTCGAGAGCGCGGTTATTCGACGGCGGTCGGCGACGAAGGGGGCTTTGCCCCCGATCTGGAGAGCAATCGCTCGGCGTTGGATCTCATCCTCGAGAGCATCGAAGCCGCCGGATACGAACCGAACCGTCAGATCCAACTGGCCCTCGACTGCGCCGCCAGCGAGTGGTGGGACGACGCCCGTGAGGCGTACGTGCTGAGCGGATCGGGCGAGATGTTCGAGTCCACCGGATTGATCGATTTCTATCGTGAACTGGTCGACAGCTACCCGATCGCCAGCCTCGAGGATGGCCTCGACGAAGACGACTGGAGCGGGTGGTCGACGCTGACCGACGAGCTGGGCGATACGATCCAATTGGTGGGTGACGATCTCTTCGCCACGCGGCTGGCTCGACTCGAACATGGCATCGAGTCCGGGATCGCCAACTCCATTTTGATCAAGGTCAACCAGGTCGGCACGCTGACCGAGACCGTCGAGACGGTTCATCGTGCTCACCGGGCCGGCTACACGACTATCATCAGCCATCGCTCCGGCGAAACCGAAGATACGACGATCGCGAGCCTGGCGGTCGCCACGGGGTCGGGCCAGATCAAGACGGGGAGCATGAGCCGTTCGGATCGGGTGGCCAAATACAACGAACTGCTCCGCATCGAGGACGAACTCGGGCGCTCGGCCAGCTATCCCGGCGCCTCGACCCTGGCGTGAGAGGAGTTCGCGGCCTCGACCCCACGAAAGAGAGGGCGATCCCCCCAGCATGAAGGCCCTCCAAACCGGAGGGCTCGGTCTCGAGGCGAGGGGAGAGGAGACAACCAGATCGTCGATCGGATGCCATAGGGCTCTGGACTCCTGGTTCGTCTCCTCGAGCTCGACGCCCGTTACCATCGGTTGCGCTGTCTCTGGATGGCTCGAATGGCAGATAGCACTACATATACCGCGACACTGCCGGGCAACCACCATCGGCTGATCGTCCCCCGATGGGTCCGCAGATAACGCCGGATGTTGTCGGGCTCGTAACCGGCGAGTCGAATCAGGGGCGTGACGGTCTGCACGAACGAGGCGGCATCGACGATGATCCAGAACATCGCCAGTATGACGAGACTACAGATGACATCCATCGGCGCGAATCGAACCGTTCCGCTCGTGCGCATGTCGGCCTCTCGACTGAGATGATGGTGGAGACAGTCTGATCTCGGGCGTTTCGATGACCGCGCTCCCTTTTTTATCTCCGGGCTACCAGATAATCATCGTCTCCGACTATACCTCGTCGATTTCGCTCGCGCTCTCGAGGACTCGTGCATTCGAGCTCTGAAGACGAGACCAAAAAGATTCAAAGTAGATGGCCGGCGACCGCCTCGGGACGCTCTTCGAGCGGGAGATGGCCAGTGCTGGGGAGTTCGTGGACCTCGAGTTCGGACCAGATGCGACGGAAACGCTCGACCGAACGACGCACGGCGCGAAACGTGTGTTCGGTCTGCATGACGACCTTGTCGCCCGGCACGTCTCCGAAGGTCTCGGGATCGGGGAGAGAATCGAATAGCTCCAGGTACCGATAGGGCACGTGGAGCGGCGATTCGGCAAAGGCCGCCATCAGATCGATGGAATCGTCGCGCTTGTCGGCCAGGAACGCATCGGTGATCGAGCGGCCGATCCCCGTCCCGAAGGCCAACCAGTAGAAGCCCCATCCGACGAAGGGCATCAACAACAACCGGAGATACCACGGCACGTAACTAAAGGGCTCGATCAACGCACATCGATCAATTTCGATCCCTCGCCTCTCAGCCTCTCGAGCCACAAAGAGAGTGGTAGCCGTCCCGCTGCAGTTGCCGAGGAGCGAGCAGGCCTCGATGGCGTTCGATTCGAGGGCGTCGACGAGCATCTCGGCGATCGATGGCATCGACCACGCCTCGGGCTCGGGGGATTCCCCGTATCCGGGGAGATCGAAGGCCAGCAGCGAGACATCGTCGGGCAGATGCTCGACGAGGGGCGCAAACGTCGCCGTCGATCCGTTCCATCCATGAAATCCGACAACGAGTCGCTCGCCATCGCCCCACTGGACGGCCCGAAGTCCGTGAGGTGTCTGCCATGACGTGGCATTGGGAGACGTATCGGTTCGGGGGGTAGCAGTCGTCATGACTCGACATCATC
>JAQCND010000413.1 GCA_028274765.1 Bradymonadaceae bacterium | reverse complement strand
CGACTGGATCTCGAGGTCAAGGTAGGTCAGCTCAACGAGGTCATTCCCCTCGACATCACGCTGGGCCTGACCTCCGAATGCAAAGTCGATCTCCACAAGGATGGGGCTGACAACGACGTGCCGGCGACGGTCGATGCGACCGTCCCCGTGAAGTTCCGGGTCAATCGCCAGAGTTCGACCAACAATCTCTCGATTCGACTCGGTGACCTCGAGCCCGAGCTCGGCCAGATCGCCTTCGACATCGACGGTCGCGGGGGCTTCGGGAGCACGGTCGGCTGTGAATCAGTCGATCTCATCAAGCCCGCCGTGCGAGGGCTGTTGCTCGACCGAGTCAAGAATCAGCTCAACGACACCGTCCAACAGGCCGTCAAGTCCCGCCTCTGTCGGACGTGTGGTCCCGAGGTTGACGAATCTTGCCCGTCGGCCTCCAGTTGCCAGGAACTCGACGATGGCAGCCGCATCTGTGAGCGCGACAATCGCGACTCCTGCGTCCCGCGCACCCTCGGAATTGAAGGCGAGCTTCAGCTCGAATCACTCTTGTCCGACTTTCTCGAGCGCGAGGAAGCCCATGTCGACGTGATGGCGCGAGCCGCCGATCTGGGCGACGTCGATCAGGAGGGGGTCAACGTCGGGCTTCGGACGGGATTCCAGCCGACCGAGTTCGCCGAATGCGTCCCCGCCGACGGGAGCCGGCGCCCCGATCTCTCGGGCGTCTCGGAGTCCGATGCCATCCTGACCAACACGCATCCGGAGACGGGCGAGTCGTTCATGCTGGGCATCGGCCTCCACGAACGGACGCTCGAACATCTGGCCTGGTCGATCTGGGCCGAAGGAGGCCTCTGTCTGAAAGTCGGCGCCGACGCGGGACTCGGCGGTCAGGCCTCGAACTTCCTGACGACCGATGGGCTCTCGCTGCTGGTCTCGGGCGTCGAAAAGCTGGCGAGTCGCCCCGGCCCCGTCTTCTTGAGAGTCTCGCCCCAGCGACCGCCCGAAGTGGAGCTCGGCGACAACGAGCTCCAACAAGACGGGGACGACTACGAACTCGCCGATCCACTGATGCGTCTACTCTGGAACGATCTCGACGTCCACTTCTATGCTTTCGTCCAGGATCGATACACCCGTATCTTTACCATCCGCACCGACGTCCGCGTCCCGCTGGGCGCGACGACGGATGGCAATCAGCTCATCCCCGTGATCGGCGATCTCGAGGACGCAGCCACCAATCTCCGCATTCGCAACAACCGCATCCTCAGCGACGACCCCGAGCAACTCGAGAGTCTGATCCCGTCGCTGATCAGCACGGCCCTCTCGCAGGCGGGCTCCCTGTCGGATCCGATCGACCTTCCGAGCTTCGGGGGCTTCGAGCTCGCGCTCGATGCGGAGGACATCACCAGCGTCGAGACCAACTCCATTCTGGCGCTTTACGCCGATCTCGCCATGACCGGCACGACCCCGCAGTCCACCGACGTCCGACTCCGGCCGACGATCGAGGAGACGACCGTCACGCTCGGCGATCTCGATCGGGAGGGACTTCCGCGATCGGCCGTACGACTCGACGTCTCGGCGCGCAGCGCGCTCGGCGAGGCGTCTGACGATGTCGAATACAGCTATCGCATCGACGGGGGCTTCTGGAGCATGTTCACGAGTTCCGAGACCCTCGTCCTCGACGATCCCCTGCTGGCGCTCCCCGGCGAGCATCGCATCGAGGTACGGGCCCGTCAGCCCGGCGTGCCGGGCACGGCCTCCGAGCCGCGCGAGACGACGGTGCGCGTCGATTACCGACCGCCCGAGATCGATGTGAGACGCGATGGCTCGACGATTCGACTCGAAGCCGAGGATGCCGTCGATGAAGCCGACGAACTCGACTATCGCTACCGACTCGTCGCCGATGGCGAAGTGCTCGTATCCTGGAGCGACTGGCGCGACGATGCCTCGATCGAGCTGGCCTCTGCGATCTCGAAGCTCAACGTCGAACAGTCGCTCGACGTGGTCACGCAGGTCCGTGATCGCTCGGGCCACGTCGGCGAATCGACCGAGACGATTCGTCAGCCCCAGCAGCTCCTGGCCGAGGAACCTCGAGACGATCGCTCACGCGACGAACGGGCCTCGCTCACGGCCAACGATGCCGCCTGTAGCACGACGGGGGGAGAGCGTTCGCCCGGCAGTCTGCTTCCGCTGAGCCTTCTATTGATCGGCTTCGGCTGGTGGCGACGCCGCCGGCGGACATCGTCGGAGACGAGCCGCTCGAACGGATGGATATTGAGTCTGGTGTTGCTGGCGTCGTTGACGGTTGGGTGCAGTGATTTCAGCGGCCAGAAGACACCGTGCGGCGGCTCGTGCGAGGCCAACGAGACGTGCGAGAGCGGCACTTGCGTCCCCGAGACGTGTTCCAGCAACGACGATTGTCCCAGTGGTGCGTACTGTATTGACAACACCTGTCGAAATCGCTCCTGCGAATCCGACGACGACTGTCCCTGCGGAGGCGGCGAGACGGGGGTCTGCTTCGATGGAAGCTGTAGCTGTGACAGCTTCTGTCCCGAAGGGTGCGGCGAGGACGAGTACTGCTGCTATGCCGAGGACACCTGCCAATCCTATCCCAATCCCTGCCCGAACAAAGAGTGCGGTCCTGGACGCGAAGCCACGGTGGTGGAACGTGGCGACATCGATCGCCAAAGCTGCACGATCTCCGGCGGGACGTGCGAATGCCAGGCCACGGACTCCATTCCGCTGAAGTGGCACGGCTCTTACGCCTCGATCGATGCCAACGAGAGCGGCGTCGTCGCGGTGAGCGCCTACAACCGCCACTGGCGCGATCTGATGGTCGGGACGCTCGACCGCGATCTGGAGCCGACCTGGTATTTCCCGGATGGTGTCCCTGAAGACGGGGAGATCGTCGCCGACCCGGAGGGTCCGAGAGGGGGCACCGACGACTTCGGGCCCGAGGTCGGAACGCACACGGCCATCGCCGTCGACCCCAGCGGCCGACTCCACGTCTTTTATCGGAGCCTCGAGACCGGCGCACTCAAGTACGCTCGGGGGACGGAGTCGGGCGATAGCTATCAGTTCGAGCGGCGCGAGATCGATCAGCGGGGCGATACCGGGTACTACACGAGCGCTGCCATCAAGGATGGCATGGTCCACGCCTCGTATGGTGTTGCCTCGATCGAGGGACGGGAGGGCCAACGGACTCAGCTTCGGCACGTCCGCTTCCCGGTCGGCACGTCGGTCGGCGAGCTGTCGCCCGAACCGGAGGTCGTTTACAACTCCAACCCCGCCAATCCCTGTCAGACGTCGTGTGAAGACGACGAGGTGTGTTTCGTGAACGCCGAGACGTGTGCTCGCCCCGATGATAGCTGCGCTCGTCCCGACGCCGGCTCGAGCGAAGGAGGCTGCGAGGGGGACCGGATGTGTCGCAACGGGATGTGCCGCGAGACGTACGAGCCCCCCTCGACTCCCGCCCACCGACTGATGACGGGGCTCTACACGGAGACGCTCCCCTTCGATGGCGGCCTGTACGTCGTCTTCTACGACCACGTGACGAAGCGAGTTGGCTGGGCGACGCGCCGCGGAGGGACCTGGCAGCAAACGGAGTTTCTCGACGAGAGGAGTGGACCGTACGCTTCCGGGGCGATCCGCAACGGAGGATTGCACCTGGCCTACATGGACGCTGCTGACAAGGTGCTTCGGTATCGTTCGCCCGACGGGGCGACCTCCACGATCGCCGACGGTGTCCGGAATGGCGATGGCGAATACGTACAGTCGAATATCGGGCAAAACGTCGATCTGGCCTTTCGCTCCGGTACGTGGGTCGCCACGTTTCAAGACGCGACTCGGCACACGCTCCATGTCGCCCGCCGCACGAGCGGATCTTCCTGGCAGGTGTCGACGCTGGCGAGCCCCGACCAAGACGGGACCTACACCGGGGCTCACGGCTTTTACTCGGGCATGGCCGGGGGCGTGGTGGTCGACTTCGTCATCGACCAGCAGGCCGACCCCATCGAAGCTGGTCTCGACTTTCACGCATTGCCGTAATGCGCGGCGAGGCTCCTACTCACGATCTCTTCATGACTCGATCCCTCCCATTGCCCGCTCCAACGGCCTCGGCTCTTGTGGGGCTCACCTGTCTTGTCCGATCATGTTGTCCCTCTCGAGAATGGTGGCTGGGAGCGGGGCTTCTGGGGCTGACATGTCTCTGCTGGGGAGGCTGCCGTCCGTCTGCCTGTCCCGAATCGTGTGAAACCGGTTTCGTGTGCGATTCCGAATCGGGCCGATGTCGCCCCCAGCAACTCGAATCGTACGAGGGGACGGCCCCGGGGCGTTTCCTCGAGCTGGCCGCGACCGACGAGCGCACGTACATGGCGGCGCTCGAGCCCCGAGAGCAGCAAATCCTCATTGGCTCGCTTCGAGCCGACGGCCCGCAACTCCGAGTGCTCGCCCGACTCGAGGAGCTCGAATCGACTCACCTTGCTCTCGCCGCGCGGGATGGGCGAGCCGCGATCGCATGGCGCAATCGTCGAGGGGATTATCGGATCGCCGAGCGCGATGGCGATCGGTGGCGGCTCCGTTCCGCCATTCGACTCGAAGATCAGACGTATCGAGCCACTCGCGATTTCGATCTCGGCATCGACGCCGACGGAGGACTCCATCTGGTGTTCTACGATCGTTCGACGAGTGGGTTGCGGCGTCTCATGCGCCCCGAGGTCGGACCTTGGCGCCTCGAATCGATCGACGATGGCCAGCAGGTCGAACACACCCGCTGCTCGGATACCCCCTCTCGGGGGGTGGGGCGGCATCCGGATCTGGCGTGGAGTGAAGGCGAACTGTTCGTGGCTTACTACGATGCCCAGTGTCGGGATCTCCATCTGGCGCGATACGCCGGCAACCAGTGGCGAGTCGTCCTCGTCGACGAGGGGAGCGCCCTTGTCGACGCAGAAGGCATCACGAGCGCCCGAGACGT
>JAQCND010000409.1 GCA_028274765.1 Bradymonadaceae bacterium | reverse complement strand
CCCGCCGAATCGTCAGCATGCCATCGTCGACCGGCTGGAGAAGCACTGCAACCGGCGTGGGATTGCGATAGAGGCTCTCCCCGCACCCGGCACAGGCCCTGGGCCACGATTCGTGTTTCCCAAACGCGTCACCACAGTACGGACAATGGGTGTAGGTACTCGTCATCGCTACTCATCCTCATCCACCGAGAGTCACTGCATCCACGGCACACTCTCTCGGGCCCGACCGCTCATCCGTCGCGAACCTCGGGTCCCTCGTCGAAGTACTGAGCGTGGAAACCGAACGGCACATGATGCGACACGCGGGCCCGACCAATCGGCTCGAGTGTCGCCGCATCCAGCACCAGCAAAAACGACGTCTCCTCATCGGTATCGAGCACGATCGACAGCAGGACGCCATCGTCCTCGGCCTCGGCGTCGGGCCGCTCCACGAAGATCGGCTCCCCCGGATAACACGAGGGTTCGTGCCAGGTTGAGACCTCTCGATCGTCGAGATCGAAGGCGGCAATTTGATTGACGAAGGGCGCCGATTCCCCCTGGCTTCCGGCCCAGACGTGGCGATGGCGCCGCCCGACCCTCGAGGGATGAATGCGGGGCAACTCGAGATACTCGTCGAAGAGTCGTTCGTGTCGGATGTTCTCGGCCTCCGGGGACATGCGGAGGCGACGCATCTGCCCGGCGACGAGGCTCGTCGTCTCGTTGCGGAGCTCGTCGAGATAGAGGTCATCGATGATGCCGGTGTCGGGGTAGGCCACTAGGTCGACAACCAGCTCCCCATCCTGTTCGAAAGCGTTGATGTGGTGAAAAGCAAAGAAGGGCTCGGTCGTCCCCGTGCCGACGAGCTCGCCGCTCTCCTTGTCGATCACCCGGATGCGCGTCCCTCGATCGGGCTCCCAGATCAGATGCTCCGCAAACGTCTCGCCGCGAAACACCATCTGGAGCGGATAGATGACAACGGGAAACTCGACGAGGATCACGTACTGCTGGCTGGCCCCGAAACTGTGCATGTACCGGGGCGTGTTGACGTCGATCTCGGAGATAACTTCCCGCGTGCGGCTCTCGAAGGGTTGCCGATAGATACGGTAGGTCGAACGTCGCCCGAAGGCCGTCAGATAGTTGTAGACGTGGCTGCGATCGGTATCTCGATGGGGATGAGCCGTCGTGACGTCGCCATCGACGTCGTCGTCGAACTCGAAATACCCCTCGGTCTCGAGCGTCTCGTCGTCGAAGGCGATCGGCGGCGGCGTTTCGGTCATCGAGACGTACTGACCGGCGAGCTTGGTGACGTTGATGTTGGCGTTGTCGGTGACCTCGTCCGGTGAGAGGATCTGCGCCGCCCGCTTGAAGATCGAGCGGCACGGATCCGTGCCGAACTCGCTTCGGACGATGCGTCCCTCGTCGCGCGCCTCGCAGTACGATCCGCTCTCGATGAACCGGTTCGCATACGAGACATCGCCGCCCTGAAACTGGAAGGCGTGCAGCATCCCCAGACCGTCGAACCAGTGGCGGTAGGATTCGTCGCCCACCTCGAATTTGGCCGGACCGGTTCGAATGAGCGACCCCTGTAGCCACGCTGGAATGTCTCCTTCGATCGAGAGGGTGTCGACCTGTGTTTCTCGTTCGAGACTCTCGAAACCGGCCCGAAGCGACATGTCGCGTCCTGCGGATAGAGAATTGGATATCGAGGCGGAAATCGACTAGTCCTCCCCGAAGGAACGTACGTGAACGTAGCAATTTCAACAACCCACGGATTCCGATGAGGCAACGACGATGAGTGCCAACGACTACGTCGTCCATGCCGACAATCCGGACTGGGAACATCACGAGGGCGACGGCGAGTGATTCGAGGGAAAACGCATACAGATCGGCGATGCCGCCGGCGCCGACAACATCGGGGCGATTCTCCATCGCGTGCCCCCGGACGAGACGG
>JAQCND010000398.1 GCA_028274765.1 Bradymonadaceae bacterium | reverse complement strand
CGTGCGCTCCCGGGTCAAGAAGAGATTCTTGGCGAGCTGCTGGGTGATGGTGCTGCCGCCCCGCTCGAGACGATCGACCTCGAGGTTGTGAGCCATGGCGTTGCGGAGACCGCGCCAGTTGAAGCCGGGGTGTTTGTAGAAGCGCGAGTCTTCGGCGCCGATGATGGCGCGGGGGACGTGGTCGGGGAGTCGGTCGAGTTCGACCCACTGGCGGAGAGGGATGTCGAGGGGGCGCGTGGGCACCCCCGGAGGAGGCGGACCGGCGAGGGCGAGCCCGAAGACGTTGCTCCGGGGGCTGTCGCGCAGAACGTCGACATCGCCCTGGACGTCCACGTCCATCTGAAGACTCTCGGGAAAAGCAGTGTGGCCCCGAGCGGTGAGCGAGGCGTCGAATTGGCCCTCGAGTCGGGCGCCGAGGGCGGGTCGGGTCAGCGAGTGAGGGAGGACGTCCAGGAGGCGCGGAGCGCGAACGTCGCGGGTCCCGACGCGGGCCTCGAAACTCCAGCCGGGCTCGGCATCGACGATGAATCCAGACAGCTCGACGGGGGCGGCATCGGCGAGCGTGAGTGTCATCTCGGAGAGACTCAGGGCCCGGGCGCCGACGTCGACAAGGGCATCGGTCTGGAGGTGAGCGGGCCCAACGGCCAGGGGCTCGTCCCCGATGAAATCGTGTTGAAACTGGGCATCGTGGTAGGTGACGTTGGTGTCGAGCGAGGCCAGTTCGAGATCGTGTTCGTATGCGAGTTGTAGATCTCCGTTCAGTACGCCTCTCTGGAGCTGGGACTGGAGGCCGAGAAAGGGCCAGAGGTCGTCGAGGTGGAGTTGTCGAGCCTCGAGATCGATGTCGAGACGGTTGCGCGCTCGCCAGCGGGCCCGAATAGAGGCCTCTCCTCGATTGGAACTCTCGAGTTCGGCCTGCAGATCGGCTCGCACGCCCGACCGCCGGGCCGAGAACGTGAGTTGTTTCAGGCGATGGGGCAGAACGTCGCCATCTCGCAGGGCTCGCGCCTCGTCCAGCTCGAGGGTCACCGTATCCCAGGCGATTTGGGCACAGACGCGAGACGTCTGGAGTTCGTAGTCGTTCGGCGGCGAAAGATGGAGACACTGAAGGCAGAGGCGGCGTTCGCGGCATCCCGGGCAGGCCGTAACACCAAACAGAGACATTCCCCGGAGCCCGCGCTGCCATCGATTCGGGGCCGCTCGGGTTGTCTCGACGAGAGTCTCCCCGTCGAGTCGACCCGTCGGCTCGACCGTGATGGCGTACGCCTCGAACGCCTCGGACCACTGCGTCGCGATCGAAAACGACGTGCCATCCGGCCACTCGCCGTAGCCGCGAGGGGCGAGTTCGTCGAGTGGCGACCGTCGATCGAACGTGAAAGCGAGTCGAGCCAGTGAGATCGGACGAGTGCGGAATCCCCGTCGGGGCATGGCGACGCGGACCTCGTGATCGTGCAGTGAAATCCGGACCGGAGGCGCGGGAGCCGATTCGGAGTCAGCGCCAGGAGGGGCTTCAGGGGGGCTGAACGTCCCCACGTTCGTCGAGGACGACGAGGACGCCTCCGAACCGAGGTGAGTCAGCGCGCTCGATCCACCCTGTACGACGACTCGTCCCGGAGCGACTTCTCCTCTCAGCAGCGCCCACCACGAGGGATGAACTTCGAGCGCATCGGCCTCGAGCTGAACTCGGATGCCCGCCCGCCGTCCGCGGAGCTCGACGTCTCGAAGTTCCATCCCCGTCAGCCCCTCGGGATGGAGGGACTGAACCCGGAGTGTGGCATCGTGAGTGCGAGCGAGCGATTGGAGCCGCTCGCGGATGGTGGAGCGGACCGGAGGCGAGGTTCGTACGAGATAGGAGGTCATCAGCACGAGCACCGCGATCCCCCCCCCGCAGAGGAGGAGGCGCCCGAGGTCTCGAGCGTCCGTGTCGGCCATGGAGATGGGGGAGCTATGTGTCGGCCGGGGTCGACCAGGCCTCGACGACGGCCGCCCCGACGCTGTCGCCCCAGACGTTGACGCACGTGCGACACATGTCGAGGAGGCGATCGACGGCGACGACGAGCCCGTAACCGGCAGCGGGGAGGCCGACGCTCTCGAGGACGATGATCATCGTCACCAGACCGGCGCTAGGGACGCCGGCGGCTCCGATGGCGGCGAGCGTGGCCGTAATGACGATCACGATCTGCTGGGTGAAGGCGAGGTCGTAGCCCAGCGCATTGGCGATGAAGATCGCCGCGACGGCTTCGTAGAGCGCTGTGCCATCCATGTTGATGGTAGCGCCGAGCGGCAGGACGAAATCGGCGCTGGTCGAGTCGACCCCGGCTCGCTCCGTGACACACTCCCGGGTGAGGGGGTAGGTCGCGGAGCTGGAGGCCGTCGAGAAGGCCGTCAGGAGCGCCGGTGAGAGCGCTCGTACGTAGTCACGCGGCATTCGACCCGAAAGGAAATACAGCAGGAGCGGGAGCGTCAGCAGAGCGTGCGCCAGTAGTCCGCCGAGTACGGCGAGCATATAGAGCCCGAGATCCGAGAAGAAGGCCACCAGATCGACCAGCTCCGGGTCGAGCAGTGTGTCGACAAAGAGGCCGGCGACGCCGATCGGCGCGAGGGCCATGATCCAGCCGGTCACCTTGAAGACGACCGCCTCGAGCGACTCGATGACGTCCACGAGGGGCTTTCCCTCCTCGCCGACCACCAGAAGACCGAGTCCGAGCAAAATGGCGACGAAGATCGTCGGGAGCATGTCGCCGGCCGCAAAGGTGGCGAAGGGATTTTCGGGGACGATGTTCAAAAAGACCTCGCTCAGCGGCGTCGGCTCCAGTGCCTCCGTGGCGCCGAGCGAGAGGTTCAGCCCCACGCCCGGCTGGATGAGGTTGACGATCACCAACCCCATCGTCACCGACAGCAGCGTCGTCAGTAGATAATACCCGAGGGTCTTGAAGCCTACTTCCCCGACTCGCGAGGGGCCGTCGAGCTGGGTGATGCCGCTGACGACGCTCGCCAGAATCAGCGGGATGATGATCAGTTTCAACAGCCGCAAAAAGAGCTGGCCGACGAAGGCGAAGGGCTCGCGCCAGAGGGC
The DNA here is from genome assembly GCA_028274765.1 of Bradymonadaceae bacterium. Classification (GTDB taxonomy): domain Bacteria; phylum Myxococcota_A; class Bradymonadia; order Bradymonadales; family Bradymonadaceae; genus CAJXPB01. The sequence goes on along the minus strand of JAQCND010000398.1, from coordinate 8,706 downwards.
GAGCTGTTGGAGCGTCTCCTGGCGTTGCTGGGCGAAGGCGTGCGCCCCCTGCATTTTGCTGCGAGCGAGATCCACCGGCGTGTCGCCGGTGCCCTCGATGGATTCGATCGGAGAGAGGCCGATGAGCTGACGAACGGCGAGTGCGTAAACCAAGGCCGCGAGCAGCCCGAGGAGAATCTGCCAGTGGAGTTGCGTGTACCAGGGGCCGCCGTTCGATGCGTTGGAGAGTACCATGGAGGTCGTGGGGTATCGGTCGCGTTCGGCTGGATCGAACGGGGCGAGCGCAACGTGCTCCCTGTTTCGCTCGTAATCGAGAGAGTCCTCAACTACGGACGCTGTTGGCTCATTCGACGTCGGGCCCGGGAGGGTTCAATCGCCTACGCTCTCTACCACGGATCTCCCCCAACCATTCGAGAGAGCTACCGTCCTCTCCATACCTCGTTGACATGGAGGGAAGAGTGCTCGAGCGTGGCGAGGGACATGTGGGGAGCAATGAGGTGTTGCGATCGAGCCAGACCATCTGACTTCGGATTCTCGCGTGCAGAGGGCGTGAGGCCGGCTCGAGTCGCCCACTTAGCATCTCAATCCCTCACTTGTACGACGCCTTGATCTTGAGGTCCTCGAGGATCTCGTCGAGTTCCTCGCGGTGCTCCTCATTGACGGTGAAGGCCCGCTCGCCGACGCGCTCCTCGATAATCATCTCGCATTCGGGGACGCGTCCGAAGTGATCGGCGACGATCTTGCTCTCGAGGATGACGACGAAGACGTCCTCCGAGAGCGTCGCGTGGAGCGGCTCTTGGAGGAGGCTCTTGAGCTTGAGCGCCTGCCCCGGCGGGATGCCGCCGGCGGTGCGGACGTCGAGAAATTCGACGACGTTCTCGAGCGTATTGTCCGGCCAGCGCGCCTTGATGGCATCGATGCTGAGTTTGTAGAACTGCGAGCCCTCGCTGCTCGGCTCCTCGAGCTTGTCGGCAATTTTTTCGAGCTCGCTCAGTGTGACCAGGTCGCACTCGAGTGGATCGGCCATCAGCTCGAGCGAGTCGACAAAATACAGGCTCGGCGGAATCTCCCCGAGATAGTCGATGTCGAGCGCATCTTCCTGTTCGATGACGCGCTCGAGACCGGGGGGATCGTCCTCGGGGATGAAGACGGAACTCGGGCCGAGTCGGATCGTCTCGATGTCCTCGCCCCGCCAGTCGTGTTCGAGCTGACCGAGGATGAGGTCGAGTTTGTCCGCGTCGGAGTGGCGCAGGAGCACGCCATCGGCGTAGAGCTTCAGCTGCTGGTGGACGCGCTCCCAGTCGCGGAGCTGAAACTCCACCGTGTCGGGGACCGGGGCGTGGCTGTTGTCGTTGAGCAACTCGATGACGCCGTCGGCGTCGAGCCCGTGCGAATAGCCCCACTGGACGCTCTCGGCGGTCAACTGGAAGTTGGCGACGCGCTCGGAGAGGTTGTTGCGCTCGCCGATGTGGTAGAGGTGGAAGATGACATCCAGGGGAGCGGCGTCCAAAAAGAGCATGACTTCGTAGTTGGGCTGGACGACCAGACAGCCCTCGCCCTCGTCTTCGGGCGACGGCCCGTCATCTTCATGCTCGGAGGTCGTCTCGTCGGAGTCGGCCTTGAGGCCGATGACTTCGGCGCCGCGTCCCTGAAAGCGGAGCGCCTCGACGCCATCCTCGCTTTCGCCCGCTTCGCTGGCGCCGAGCCAGACGAGTCCGCGATCGAGGACTGCCTCGATGTAGTCGAGCGCATCCTCGACCCCGGCGTCGGCGTTTTCAAGCGTTCGGGGCAGATAGTTGGGATCGAGACGACTGCAGAGCTCGACGATGGCCTCGCGGCGCGTCCAGCGCTTCAGGCGAGACCGGCGGAGCACCGACAGGACGTAGCCGCGGGCTCCGATGAAGGATTCACCGGTCGGCTCCGTCAGCGAGAAGTGCTCTTCGTAGTCGGGATGACGCTGGGCGATGGCCAGCGAGAGACTCTCGACTTCGCTCCAGTACTCGAGGTTCTGGAAGGCATTGATGAGCCGTCGATTGCGGTCGTCTTCGGAGGCACAGAAATAGTCGCGGACCTCCTCGTGGCGCCCGTTGACGACGGTCTCGTCCTCGTCTTTCTCGATAAAGCCCAGCTCGAGCGCCATCGCCAGCAGAAAGGTCAGATAGTCGAGCTGGATGGCGTCGTTGAGGTCGAGCTCGTCGCCCGCCTCACCGCGATCGCCGGGAAAAGCGATCCCCCGAGCGAATCGACGGAGACTCCGGCGATTGGGCGCGCCCGATTTGTTGAGACGGAGCGGCTCCTGTTGGAGGAGCGACGACAGGTGGAGGAGGTTGAGTTCCAGAGCATCGAGGTCTTGGTCACGCGTCGTCTCGATGCTCCCCTTCCAGGTGCCGACCGCTTCCGGACCGAGCGATTCGGCCTCGTCGTTGAGCTCGTGCTCGACCAGCGGCGGGACGGCCAGATCGTGCTGGAGGAAGCTATCCTGATCGATCAGTGCCTCGATATCGAGTTCGCTCTCTCCCGGGTTGGGAATGGGGACGAGGATGCACTGATTGACGAGGTCGCGGAGAATGTCCTCGGTATCTCCGAAGCCGCGCAACAGGAGGTCGCGACGCAGATTTTCACCCCGCATGCGCCCCCCGCTGGCTGCCACCTGACTGAGGATGGCGCGCGGGACGGTGTCGAGGCTCTTGAGGCGCTCGGCGACCTGGTCTTCGTCCTCGATCTGAGAGGCGATGAGTTCGGGATCTTCGTCGGGGTCGAGATCCCATGCCTGCGAAATGAAACGATGAGAGGACAGGCCGTAGCCTCGCTCGAAGAGCGATTCCAGCTCGTCGGTCGTCAGCGGGCCGGACTGACTGCGTCCCTGGTCGTTGCGTTGCTTACTCACGCGGACTCCTCTTGTTCCGATGTCTCTTCGTCGTCCTCCTCGTCACTGGCCTCGTCGTCTTCGTCCTCGTCCTCCTCCAGGACGGAGGGAGGGACCAGTTCCCCGATGACCTTGGGGTAGGTCCCGCGCTCCTGGAGGGCCTCGCGGATGGCTTCGAGTTGATACGCGGGCCCGACGACCGCTCGGTCGCCGATGCGCTGAATGTGGAGTTTCGAGGTATCCATCGCGAGGAGACTCTCCTCGAGAATCGCCTCGCTGTCACACAGCATCAGTGCGACGCCTTGGTGTACGACTAGGTTGGATTGGGAAGACACGAATCAGACCTCTAGTAGATACTCGTTTCCGGATGGGGCGAGTATGGGAAAGATATGTCAGATGCGCTCGCATCGAGAACGCGCATGAAGGGTAGGGCGGCGGGCGATCGGTGTCAATGGCGAGGAGGGGGGGGCTCGGAGGAGTCGATCGGAGGCTGGATCATCCCGTGTCGGTCGAACGACTGCACGCTCTCTTGCCCTCGCCGTCGAGGCCGCTGGGAGGCTCGTCGTGTCGGTGACATCGGATGGAGGTCTCCCATCGTACCAACGGCGAGGCTGTCGAGCTTCTCGTCGCCGAACGGTGACGAGACGCGTGTTGGACGAGCGACATTCAAAACGTCACCACTCCGGCCGGTGACTCCGCGAAGGGATCTTGGCCCTCCACCAGCGTCGTGACTTCGACGCCATCCTCGGTGACGATCACGGTGTGCTCGAACTGGGCCGACAACTGACCGTCGCGCGTCACGGCCGTCCACTCGTCATCGAGGACGCGTGTGTGATAGTCGCCGACGTTGACCATCGGCTCGACGGTAAAAGCCATCCCTGGTCGCATGCGCATACCGGTGTTGTATTTGCCGAAGTGCGGCACCTGGGGGGCGGCGTGGAACTTGCGGCCGATGCCGTGGCCGATGAAGTCTCGCACGACCGAATAGTCTTGGGTCTCGACGTAGTTCTGGATGGCTGCCCCGATGTCCCCGATCCGTTTGCCCGCCTCGATCTGTTTGAGCCCGCGCCGGAGGGCGTGAGCCGTCACCTCGATCAGCTCCCAGATCTCGTCGCTGGGCTCTCCGACGCTGAAGGTCGCGCAGGTGTCCCCGTGGAACTCGTCGAGCACGGGAGTGACATCGATGGCCACGATGTCGCCCTCCTGTAGTTCGTCCGACTCGTCCGGGATGCCGTGGCAGACGACTTCGTTGACACTCGTACAGATCGATCGGGGAATTTCGGGACCATCTCCTCCCGTGTACTGGTAGGGCGCATGTGTGGCGCCGAGTTCTTCGGCCCACCGCACGGCCTCGGCATCGAGTTCCTCAGTGGTGATGCCGGGCTCGACCATGTCCCCGAGCTTCGAGAGCAATTCGGCGGCGTGTCGTCCGGCCCGCCGCATTTTCTCGATTTCATCGGACGAGAGAATTTCAAGCTGACGATTGCCTCGCATAAAGAACCCACCGATTCGAGAGAAAATGTGTGCCCAGTCGAACAAGGCCTGACGAATGAATCGCAAGTAAGGAGTGTCACGGCCCCTCTTGTCGTCGAGGCCCGAAGTCGGGCGTGACAAGAGAGACACCTCGAGAGACGAGTCTCAATAATAACCTTGGATCTCCGGTTTCAAGTCTCGAGCCATCAAATCGTCGACGGCTTGCTCGGCCGATTTGTCCTCATAGAGGACTCGATAGACTTCGTGGCAGATGGGCATCTCGATGTCGAGCTCTCGAGAGAGTTCGTAGACACTCTTCGATGTCTTGACGCCCTCGGCGACCATGGTCATGTCGTCGAGGATGTCGTCGAGACTCGTACCCTCGCCGAGTTTGCGGCCCACCGTATGGTTGCGGCTCAACCCGCTCGTGCAGGTGAGTACCAGATCGCCCATGCCGGAGAGACCTTTTAAAGTCAGGGGGTTGGCGCCGAGACTGACGGCGAGGCGAGAGATCTCGTGCAGACCGCGCGTAATGACGCCCGCCGTGGCGTTGTGGCCCATTCCCATCCCCTGGGCGGCTCCGGCGGCGATGGCGATGACGTTCTTGACGGCCCCTCCCACTTCGACGCCCGTGACGTCGTTGGAGGTGTAGCATCGGAAGTACGAGTTGCTGAAGATCTCCTGGACACGAGTGGCGAGGCCGGGATTGTACGACGCGATGGTCACGGCCGTTGGCGTGCGATCGGCGACCTCGACGGCGAAGCTCGGGCCCGACAGATAGGCCAGATACGGGTGGCAGCGATCCGGGAGCACCTCCTCGAGAATGTCCGAGATCAGCATCTTCGTGTCGTTTTCGATCCCCTTGGTGGCACTCACGATGGGAATCCCGGTCGGCAGCGAATCGGCCACCTGTGAGAGGACGTCGCGGATGACGTGGCTCGGGGGCACCGAGAGGATCATGTCTCGATTTTCGACCGTTGCCTCGAGATCACTCGTGGCGCGCACCGACTCGGGGAGCGCATGATCCGGCAAAAACTCGGTATTCTCGTGCTCTTCATTGATGACTTCCGGCAGCCATGCCTCGTGGCACCACAGCGTGATGTCGTGGCCGTTTTCGGCCAGTAACTTGGCCTGGGCCGTGCCCCAGGAACCTCCGCCGATCACTCCGATATCCATCGTCTCGTCTCGATCGAGAGTTGCATTCAACGTCGCTCCGAACTGCGCGCCCGGCGTCGCAACGTGCGAAGCGTCTCACCGGGTTGTCCGAACACCTCGCGAAGCCGCTGGTTGGCGTCGCGCATCTCGTCGACCAACTGCTCGGCCATGGCATCGATCAGGCGATGGGCGACGGCGCGGCGTGCTTCGAACATCTCTTCAAACGTCTCCCGTTCGAGTCGCAGTACCTCCGTACGCTCGACCGTGTAAGCCGAACTTTCGTGAGACCAGTCGCCGGCCAGCGCCGCCAGGCCCAGCAGTGCCCCGGCCTCATCGATCTGTTCGGTCCGTTGCCCATCTGGCTGGACGGTGTCTGTCATCTCGACGCAGCCCGACAGCAAGATGTAAGTGGCTGCCGTTCGATCACCCTGAGACCAGAGCGACCCTCCCGTCATCAGCGTGCGCCGCTCGCTCGTTTCGATCAATCGCTCCAGCGCCGGATCGGAGAGCATCTCGAACCACTCTTGTCGTCTCAATGTCTCGATATCGTCACTCATAACATCCGGGGGGGAAAAGACCGGAGAGCCGACCCTCATCCGACTTCCTTGGCTCCGATGATAGCAACACGAGGGGCCCATCGTCGATTCCCGAGGCGGGGACATGGCTCGACATCATGCTTTGTGGAGATGGGCGAGCATCTGGTGGACCTGTTCTTCGAAGGTCTCGAGGTGGTTCTCGGGATCATCGAAGACCTCGCGGATGCGATCGTCCGCTTCGCGACGCCGCTCGCCGAGCGTGCTCGCGAGCTGAAGGATGAGTTTGTAAGCCGAAGCGTGGTCTCGACGTCTCAGCGTCTCGAAGTCGTCGCGCGCCAGTCGGAAGAGATGAGTCGTCTCGAGCGCCTCGACCGTCGCGGATCGGGGACTGCGCTCGATGATCGACATTTCGCCGACGACGGTTCCGGCTTCGAGCTCGGCGAGTACGATCTCTTGACCCACCGAGGCGACCGAGCGCACTTCGAGACAGCCCGATTCGATAACGTACAATGCTTCCGAATGCGTCCCCTGTTCGAAGAGCACTTCGCCCGACGTGAGCGAGATCGATTCGGTCAGATCGACGATCTCCTCCAGCTCGTCTCGAGTCAGTGTCTGGAAGAGATCGATCGATTGAAACAGCGAAGTCGCATCTGACATGGGGCGCAGTGGGGCTCGAAGCCGAGAGACGGGTGAGCGCTCGTCGTTCACTCTGCATCCCCCGTCTCGCGAGGATGCGAGTGGTGTGTCAGGTTAATTCCCACACTCCCTCGGTGCAACGCTCCCCGATCGGAATGCCCCCTCTCCATCGTTTCCGACCAGAGGGGACGTCTTCGAGACGCGGTGCAATCATCCTCGAGAGCGACTCGAGGTTTTGAGTGCTTCGCATCCGCCGTGTCGCTTACGGAACGACTTGCTCGGAGGACATGAGAGAGGAACAATCCATCTGGAGGAATCAGGAGGACTGGTTCGTCTCGATCGATTGGCTCGTCTCACCGACTCGTCGTCCCTGCCAGATGTCGCGCCCCCGACATTCGAGCTTATCGACAAAACGGGAGGTCTGCGAAGCTCGACACGTCCCCGTTCCCTCGAGAGTGACGCGTCCTTCGAGACGTGTGCGCTCCAGTTGGATTTTGCCGTTTCGAAGGCGGAGATGTATTTCGGTGTGTTCGAATCGACACTGTCGAATCCATCGTCGATCGGACTCGACCTGTGCCCCGACATGTCGACTTCGCCACGAGGCGGGTCCGATACGTTTGAGCTGAAATGAAGGCGCATGTTCGCTGCTGCATGGTGTCTTACACCACGTCGCGACGAGTCGCTCGGGGGCCTTTTCGTCTGTCGGAGACGTCTGCGTCTCTCGTGCGACCGTCGACGTGGGCGGTCGATCCGGATCGGTGGAGCGTCTGAGGCGTTCGAGGCGGAGGTGGCGAGAATACGACTCATCCTCGACCGCCTCGCTCGTCTCCCGGCTGTTCGATCGGCTCGGAGAGGAAGGCGAGGAGCGACGTGTCTCGCTTCGAGATGAGGAACACGTCGAATTTTGTTCCGTGAGTTTGAGGCGATACGCTCCCTCGAGAGCGTCGAGCGGGACGCGCCGAGAGGTATCGGAATCACGAGCGGACGCGTCGTCGGACGAAGAGGCCGGCGATACGCTGCTACACCCGGCGAGTCCTCCAACAAACGCCAGCCATACTCCCACTCCCATCGCGATGCATGCTCGAGAGAAAGATGTCTCCCCTCGCAGGCATGCTACCGAAGGAGCGATCGCCATCATGTTACCTGATGAGGTAGTCGGTATCTCCGATCGGCGTTGGAGGACGACACGCGATATCGCCGATGTGAAGCGATCGGAGAAGCCCAGGGGATTACACAAGGGAGATTTCTCCGGTAAGCACCGTTTCATCGGCCTGCTCCGATCGGCCTTCCGAGGGTGTTCGAAGAGGGGAGGCGGGTGTGATATCGGACCTCGAAAGGGCGACCCTCACCATCGTCGAATCCCGCCGGAATGGGAGCGAGGTTGGGGGAATTATAGCTTGGAAGCGGTTGTATGCAATGGGATGTGACTCGGAGACGAGAGCGGGTGATGCAGCCAGCAACCGCCCCGCCGAATCCGAGCGACGAGACCCGTGTGGGGAAAGCGAATATACGAATGGCCCCCGGTGAACCATGAGCCCGGGGGCGTCGGATGAGGGGCCGTGTTAGCCCCCCGATGGTCGAGCCGCGATCGCATCTCCCCTCTCGCGTATCAGACGTCGTCGAGGTACTCCTGAAAGTTCCCGGTGATCGTCTCGATGTCCAGCTCCTCGTGAGCGAGCGTCATCGTTCGCGACGTCTCGGTTCGATGAGGGCGGTCGAAATCCATCAGAATACGAGTCTGTCCGTCGCCGGGCACGAAATGGAGAGCGACGCCATCGAATTTGGAGCGCCCTCGTCCCTGAGGTTTGAATTCGAATACCTGGTCGAGCGCCAGATCGGCCCGCCAGTCCGGCCCGCCGACGCGGTCGCGATCGGTCGAAATACGATCCAAGTAAAACCCCGATCGGTCTACGGCCTCGAGCACAGCCTCGATGGCTTCGGTTGGTGCGATATTCAAGTGCTCCGTGTCGTCGGCATCGACCGTCTGGTCGATCTCGAGTCCGGGCTGAAGCCAAACCCGGGCGAGATTCCGTCGAGCCT
>JAQCND010000387.1 GCA_028274765.1 Bradymonadaceae bacterium | reverse complement strand
ATGCTCCGACAGGTGTTCGGCACGACGAGTTTCGCGCTGAGTACGCTGCTGGCTGCCTTCATGTCGGGGCTGGCTCTGGGGAGCTACCTGTGCGGCCGTTATGCCGATCGCCTCAAACGTCCTCTCCGGACCTACGGCCTCCTCGAAGGAGGGATCGGCCTGTACGCCTTCGTCGTGCCGCTGGCGCTCGACGTCCTCCCGACCGTCTACGACTCGTTTTTCGATCAGTTTCTCAACAATTTCTATCTCTTCAGTCTCCTGCGATTCGCGGCGGCCTTTGCGATCCTGATCCTGCCGACGACACTAATGGGCGCGACGCTCCCAATCGTCAGTCAGTGGGTCTCGCGGCGCGAACGACTCTTCCAGGGCGAGATCGGGATGCTCTACGGGATCAATACGTTCGGAGCGTGTCTGGGGACTCTGTTGGCGGGCTTTGCCCTCCTCCCCAACCTGGGGCTGTCGACGACCAACACGACATTCGCCTTCGTCAATCTGGGGCTCTGTGCCATCGTCGTCGGGACGGACTACTGGTTCGCCGACGCCTACGATCCCGACGAGGAGGTCGAGGTGGTTGAGAGCGAAGACGACGATCTCGAGGAGGAGTTTGCCGACGTCACCGGTATCACCGAAACGAGCGATTCCATCCCCGACTGGATGGCCTACGTCGTCCTCGCCGTCTTTGCACTCACCGGGGCGATCTCGATGAGTTACCAGGTGCTCTGGACGCGTGCTTACGTCATCATACTCGGAAGTTCCACCTATTCGTTTACGCTCATCCTCACGGCGTTTCTCGTCGGGCTCTCGGGCGGAAGCGCGATCATCTCGCCGTTCGTCAAGCGCATCCGGCGTCCCGTCTTCTGGCTCGCTGTCGTCCAGCTCGGCGTCGCGGCGACGGCGACGGTGGCCTTCTTTACGCTCGACCGGTTCCCGGCGTGGCTCTACTACTACTTCCGCGGCGAGATCTCGTCGGCCGCCTCGGTCTACCTGTACTACTTCTTTCTGGTCGGGATCGTCGTGCTGGTCCCAACCCTCCTGCAGGGCATGACCTTCCCGCTGGTGGTTCGGGCCGTCGTCCACGACCGCGGCGATTCTGGCGAAAAAGTCGGGAACGCCTACGCATTCAATACGGCGGGCTCGATCGTCGGGAGCTTCGCCGCGGGCTTCGTGTTGCTGGTCACGCTCGGCCTCCACCGCTCGATGATGGCCGTCATCGGACTCAACCTCGTCGTCGGTTTCGTGGTCGGCCTGCTGGAGCTCCGCGAACATCGCAGTCGCCGACGCATCGCGGGCCTCGCCGCGGCCACCCTCGTGGCTGGGAGCGCCTTTGCGCTGGCGCCTCGCATCGACCGGGCCGATCTGACTCGGGGCATGTTCCGCGTCTACTGGGCGCGAGAGCTCTTTCAATCCGAGGAGAGTTTCGAAGCCGACGACCCCGAGATGCTCTACTACGAGGACGGTTTCACCGCCACGGTCACCGTCGAGAAGCGCGGCGACCTCCGGACGCTCAAGGCCAACGGCAAGCCCGAAGCCTCCGATGGGGGCGACATGAGCACGCAGATTCTGGTCGGGCTCCTCCCCTATGTGGTGCGATCGGGTTTCGAGGACGTCGCGATCGGCGACGAAAAGTCGGCGATGGTCGGGTACGGAAGTGGTGTTACGGCCGGAGCCGCCCTGCAGTGGCCGCTCGAGCACCTCGAGGTCATCGAAATCGAACCCGCCATGGTCGAGGCGTCGACGTACTTCGATCACGTCAATCACGAGCCCCTGCAGGACGACCGCATGGAGATCATCGAGAGCGATGGTCGCAACTACCTCGAGTACACCGATCAGCGCTACGACGTCATCGTCTCCGAACCCTCCAACCCCTGGATCGCCGGCGTCTCGGCCCTCTTTACGGTCGACCACTTCGAGCACGTCAAAGCCCACCTCCGTGAAGACGGCATCTTCGCCCAGTGGGTCCAGCTCTACGAGATGCGCCCCAAAAACGTCCGACGCATCATCGCGACGTTCACGGAGGTTTTTCCCCACGTGCAGGCATTCACCTCGAATCCGAAGGGCTCGGACGTTATTCTGATCGCCAGCAAACAGCCGCTCCCCTTGCCGCCTGAGGGATATCAGCGCGCTCGCGACATCGAATCGGTACGCAAGGAGCTCGAGCGCGGCGGGCTGGACGATCTGTACGATCTTTACGGGCTCGCCTTCATGAATGAAGAGAAACTCCACTCGTTCGGCGAGGGCGCCCGGCTCAATACCGACGACAACGGCCTGCTGGAGTTTTCGGCTCCTCTCGGATTGATCAACTACAAGGACGGCAAGGAATTCTTCATCGACACCTATTTCGAGCAGCCGATCTACGGCGATCTCCGGCCGTATCTGGAGGGCTGGCCCGACGGTCCCCCGTGGACGCCCGAGCGAGTGGGACGACTCGGCCGGGCGACCTGGCGGGCCGGCAAACCCGAACTGGCCGAGGCCATGCTCGAGGACGCCGGGTTCGAGACGATCGAATCACTTCCCGAGCCGCTCGCTCGCCCCTTCGATCCCCTCGAAGATATCCATCTCGTCCGTCATGCCCGTTCGCTGGAGATCGAGAAAGCCGCTCTGCGCACGTGGCCCGATCTGCGCTCGCGATACCACAAGATGCTCGCCGACACCGTCGATGGCGACAAACATTCCCAGGCGATCGATTACTTGCACGCCGACCGGCAGCCCGACGAGGATGGCTACAGTGGAGAGCGCGGGCTGTACTACGCCTTCCTGCTCCACGAACAGGAGTACTACTACGACGCCAAGCTCCAGCTCGAGCGCCTCGAGCGCGAGGGCGACGACGACCTCCTCGAGAGCCTCCCCTATCGACTGCTGCGCGGCGCCGTCGAGTTCGAGCGCCAGAACTACGATGAGAGCTGGAGCTTCTACCTGGAAGCGGGGCGGGCGCTGTCGACACCGAAAGAGCGCGATCGAGGGACGGACGGTGGGCCCTAATCTAGGGAGGCGTCGAGCTGAGATATGTCCACGGGCACGACGCTCGGTTCGGCGTCTCGCGTCGTGCACAGGAGGCCGTCCACATCCCCTGAGCCCAGAGAGAACAACGTGATGGGGGACGAATAGAACACTCCTCCTCGTCAGTGTCCGCCGGCCGCTTCCGGGGGAAGGCTCGGAATGAGATCGATCATGGCGAAGGTTTCGACGCCCATCCAGAGGACGAACAACATGTAGATCCCCAGCAATATCCATGATTCGGCGTTCGACAACTTCATGCCCGTGCGCATGACCCCGAACAACACGATCGTCCCGAGGGTGAGGACCGCCATCATCGGGGCGGCGATCGAGAAGTTGATGATGGGCCATTCGGCCATTCCGTTGGCCATGAGCACACCGGTGAGTATGCCGGAGGGAATGCAGACGAGGAGATCGAAAATGTTGCTGCCGAGGACGTTGGCGATGCTGGTGATGGCTTCCCCGCGGCGCGCCGCGTTGACGCTGACGAAGGCATCGGGAATGCTCGTCCCCGCGGCGACAACCGTGATGCCCCAGAGGAAGCTGGGCGTGTTGAAGACGGCTCCGAGTGTGATGGCTGCGTTGACCATGATCTCGACGCCGACGAGGATGACCAGTAGACTCGTGAGCAGCATTCCCCACTGTTTGAGCACGTTGATGTCGTGGGTGTTGACGTCCGCCTCGTGATCCATCGTGTCCTGGTACTGGATGAAGACGTAGAGGCCGTATAGCCCCAGCGGCAAGAAGGCCAGCCACCATCCCATCATCCCCTGGCTCGCGCCACTGATGAAATCGGGATGGCTCGATTCGACGGGATTGTAGATGACCGCAAAGGAGAAGGTCAGAAGCAGCACGGAGACCGCAATCATGTAAAACTGGGCCTCCTTGTAGACCAGATCGCGGTTGGACTCGAGCTGGCTGCCCCCGTAGAGTCCGGCGAGCGCCGGGATGACCAGAATGTTGAAGAGGGCGGAGCCGACGATCGCGGAGACACCCAGCTCGAATTCGCCGTGAAGGATCGTCGAAATGACGGCCGTCGACAGCTCCGGAAAGCTCGAGCCGACCGCAACGACGATGGCACCCTGTACGATGGCGGGGAGCTCGTAGTACGTAGAGAGCTTCTCGCTCGACGACTCCAGTATGCTGCTGCCTTGCCAGACGATACCCGTGGCGATCACGGCGAGGGCGGCGCACGTCAGAAGAGCTAAAGGAAGCGCGAGGTTGGTGATGGCCTGAATGCCCCCCGAGGCGACAATCGTCATGGCGATCCCTGTACGTCCGGAAATTCCACAATATATTTCTATTGTGTCGGAAGACGTTTGCAGTCTATCGTCTGGGCCGGCGCTGTCAATCTCGGCACATACGGTCCTCGCCGCACACTCCGCCTCCTCCTCGCCCCCATCTCCGGGGGCTCGACTCATTCTCGAGCCAGAATCTCTTGTCCTTCAGGGGCGAGATGCGTAGGGGCTGAGCAGTGTCGTCTTCGAAGTGTTCTCTCACCACTCGATATCGAACGGGGGTCACATCTTGCGAGTTGGCGGGCGCGCCATCCCCGAGGGCCATCGTATGTGAACATCTCCCTCCTTGCGGTCGACTGGCTCCTCCTACATCGAGGGGGTGTTCGTCGACGTGCCAGCGGGGCCGCTCACATCAAAGGTGCACAGGGGCGCTCCAAAGGGGAAGTGGAAGGTCCATTTCTCAACGCCTCCTGGAGTGCCGGCGGCTCGCCGGCCCATATCCGCGATGGTCTTATCTCTATGCGATCGCCCTGCCTCTCCCCCGTTGACAGCGGGGGGAGCAGAACCTAACTTTTTTAACGGCCTGACTGGATTCCTCCCTCCCACTCGAGACGTCGCGTATTCTCCGGCCCGCGCCGGCGAGTCGTACGTCACTTTCAAACATTGGGGCTTCGCGCATCTCGCGCTATCGTGATGCGCCGGGACGCTCGACCCCAATCCATCACACTCATACCAATTGCTTCTTTCAACGACCGGGAACGTCGCTATGGCTATGTTCGATGTCGTCGCGGAAGGATTCCGCGATGTTCGTCATCGATTCGAGGGCAAACGGGAGATTACCGAAGATAGCATCGATGAGGCGCTCAAAGAGATCCGCATGGCGATGCTGGAAGCGGACGTCAACTTCCGCATCACCAAGGACTTCATCGAGCGCGTCAAAGAGAAGGCGGTCGGTGAGATCATCAAGGTCAAGGCCGAGGGTGAAGACGAGACGGTCGAGGTCGATCCGGGCGACCACTTCGTCAAAATCTGCCACGACGAGCTCGAAAACCTCCTCGGTCCCGCCGACACCGAGATTCACTTTGCGCCCCCCCGGCTCGGCCCGACCAAGATCATGCTGGTCGGCCTCCAGGGCTCGGGGAAGACGACGACTTCGGCCAAGCTCGCCCAATATCTGATGGACCGGGAGGACAAAGACCCGATGCTGGTCGGGGCCGACGTCTATCGTCCGGCCGCGATCGATCAGCTCGAGGTGCTCGGCGAACGCGCCGGCGTCCCCGTCCACGCTGAAGAGGACGCCGATCCGGTCGACGTCTGTACCGACGCCGTCGAGCGCGCCGAACAGAACGGCCAAGATACGGTCATCATGGATACGGCCGGTCGCCTGGCGGTCGACGACGTCCTGATGGAGGAGCTCGAGGAGATCATCGAGGCGACCGAACCCGAGAACATCTTCCTCGTCTGCGATGCGATGATCGGGCAGGACGCCGTCAACACGGCCAAAGAGTTCAACTCGCGGCTCGAGGTCGACGGCTTCGTGCTGACCAAACTCGACGGGGACGCTCGCGGAGGCGCTGCTCTCTCGATCAAGGAGGTCACCGGCAAGCCGATCAAATTCATCGGAGTCGGCGAGGAACTCGACGAGCTCGAAGAATTCCGGCCCGAGGGGCTGGCCAACCGCATCCTCGGATTCGGCGACGTCATGGGGTTGATGGACCGCTTCGAGCGCAGCCTCTCCGAAGAGGAGGCGCGCGAGGCGGAAGAAGATGCCATGAAGATGCTCTCCGGGGACTTCGACTTCAACGATTTCTACAAACAGCTCGATCAGATCTCGCGCATGGGCTCGATGAGCGAGCTGATGGAGATGATGCCCTTCGGCAGCGAGCTCCCCGACGATGCCGAGGTCGACGACTCGCAGCTCGGCATGATCCGAGCGATCATCCAGTCGATGACCGAAAAGGAGCGATCCAATCCCGATCTGCTGAGCCGCGAGCCGAGTCGCGTGCGCCGCATCGCCCGGGGATCGGGCACCGACGAGGAACAGGTCAACCAGGTGCTCCAGCAGTTCAACATGATGCGGAACATGATGGATCAGTTCGGCGGCGGCGGAGGCGGCGGATTGCTCAGCAAGATCCCCGGCTTCGACAAGCTCAGCTCCCTCACCCAGATGAAGGACATGGACATCGGGTCGCTCTTCCAGGAGATGATGGGCGGAGGCGGCCCCCCGCAGGGAGGCGGCGGAGGTCCCATCCCGGGCATGGGCGATGCCGATCTTCCGCCGGGGTACTCACCGCCTGGAGGCCAGAACCAGTCCGGGGGCAAATCCGAATCGATGTCTCGCAAAAAGAAGAAGCGCAAACGGCGCAACGTCGAGAAGGGCCGCGACAAGGGCAACAAGAAGAAGCGCAAGAAGCGCCGCCGCAAGAAGAAAAAGAAAAAGAAGAAACGGCGCAAAAAGAAGGACGATGACGACGATTGAGATCGTCTTCGGTCGCGCCGGCGTGCTCTCCCAATCATGGACAGCCCGCCGGCGCGACTTGCTCATTCCCTCTCGACCTCGCCCGAGGTCACTCCGCGCTGTCGTCTCTCTCCCCGATCGAGGACGTGTAAGTGCATCCCTCCGACGACGACCGCTTCTGTAGCTTTCACGATCGCGCGCCCGCCCTCGCCGTCTGTGCTGAATGCGGCGAAGACATTTGCGGCGCGTGCCACGGCGTCGACGAGCGAGGATGGGCCCTCTGTGCGTCGTGTCGCGGCGAACTCCGCCCCGATCTGACCGCCTGGGAGCGCCAAGATACCGAACTCTCCCCGCGCGCCTTTGCCTCGACACTCTACGACGTGATCCGCCACCCCCGTTCGTTTTTCGAGGATTTGCCCGCCGACGGATCGCCGTATCGAGCCATCGCGTTTGGATTGATCTGCCTCGTCGTCGGCTTGCTCGTCGGGCGTGTCTGGCAATTTCTGTTCGTCGACGCTTTTGCCGAACAACTGACCTCGCTGGCGACCGAACGGGCCATCTCGGCCGAGGTCGCCCGCATCTCGACCTTCGTGCTCACCCCCGTCCTGGGGCTCGCTGCGGCCGGGGGACATGTCGCACTGCTGAAGGGCTCGACCTATGTCGTCGACGCCTCGTGTAGCTGGGAGACGGCCACCCGGATCGCCGGATACGCTCTGGGGGCCTCGACTCTCATGGTCGTGCCCCCGGTTTGGAACTTTCCCGTGGGACGCTTCTTGACCATTGTCTGGGTCTTCAACCTCGAGGTCAGCGCCCTCCGCACCTACTTCGACATCGGTCCCTGGCGATCGATGTTTGCCGCGCTGCTACCGCTGATGGGGCTGATGGCGTGCGGGGTCTGACATACAAGAACGCCCCCTGGAGTTGCCTCCAGAGGGCATCGAACGGTCTGCAGTCGCGGAGACGCCCCCTGGCGCAAGGGAGCGCTGGATAGTCTCGTCGGACGCGAATCAACGCTTCGAGTACTGAAACTTCTTGCGAGCGCCCGCCTGACCGTACTTTTTGCGCTCTTTGACGCGGTCGTCGCGCGTCAGGTAGCCCTCTTCTTTGAGCGACTTGTGAAGATCCGGCTCGAGGAGCGTCAACGCCCGCGCGACGCCGAGCTGGAGCGCGTCGGAGTGGCCCGTCTTGCCGCCGCCCTGGACGGTGGCGATAATATCGACCTCGTCGGTCATCTCGACGTGCTCGAGGGGCTTCATGAAGGTAGCGATGTGCGTCCGCCGCTCGAAATACTCGTCCGGCGAGCGATCATTGATGATAATCTCACCGTTGCCCGGGCTCAAGAAGACACGGGCACTGGCCGTTTTGCGTCGTCCGATGGCGTGAAACTGTTGGTCGTCTGGCATGATGTCTCTCGAAGTTCAGGCTCGAAGCGATGAATGATTCGAAAATGGGAGCGTACCGCGACCGCGTCCCCCGAGGGATGTTGCCGTCTCGTCGGTTCGCGGCGTCATCCGGTCAGATGTCGAGTTCGTACTCGGAGGGCTTCTGAGCTTCGTGCGGGTGCTCGGCTCCGGCATAGAGCTTCAGCTTGCTGACGATCTGCCGGCCGAGCTTGTTGTGCGGAAGCATGCCCCAGACGG
>JAQCND010000379.1 GCA_028274765.1 Bradymonadaceae bacterium | reverse complement strand
ATCTGACGGGCCGGGCGGTCCTTGACGGATCCCCCCGGATTCATGAACTCCAGTTTCGCCCAGACCTCGACGTCGTCCGAGAGATGGTCGGTGACGTGTTCGAGGCGCACGAGGGGGGTGTCCCCGACCATCTCGAGGGTGGATTCGCGCCGTGGGGCGTCTCGCTTCGATGGGCCCTCCTGCTTCAACCCCGGAGACGACCGATCCGTCATGCCTCGCCCCCGGCGATGGCCGGTACGATCGAGACGTCGTCGCCCTCGGTGATCGGCGTCTCGAGTTCGTCCTGAAAGCGAATATCCTCCTCACCCGCGAAGACATTGACGTACCGGCGTACCTCTCCGTCCTCGGTGAAGATCTTGTCCTTGAGGCCCGGATGGCGTTCGGCGAGGTTGTGGAGCACCTCGCCGGCGGTCGAACCGTCGACCTCCACCGTCTCCTGGCCATCGGTGTGTTTGCGAAGGGGCGTTGGAATACGAACGTCGATACTCATGATCAATGCCTCGTTTCGACGTGAAATGAGACGTTGACATCGTCGAGGGCTATGGGCACACCGCCACTCGACGGGCTCTCTTATTTGGCTTATCTGGGTTTTCGCTCTTTTTGAAACACCGTGTCGCCCTCCCAGCCGAGATAGCGCTGACCGGCGTCGGGATTGAGCGCGACGATGGCTTCCGATTCATCCACTTGTTTGCGGAGCTCGAGCGCCAGTGCAACGCTGGCCGCTCCCTTGGGCCCGATGAGAATCCCCTCGTCGCGAGCGATGCGGTCGCGAACCGACCAGGCTTCCTCCATCGAGACGTGATGAAGTGTACTTTTGTCGCCCTCCTTGAGGGAGGGGAAATCGCGCTGACCCAACACGGCTCCTCCAACGTACATCTCCGGGTGCGTCTGTCTCAGCTCTTGACTCACCTCGTCGTACGCACCGCCCGTCGTCACCGACGTGATGAAGGCGCCGAGCGAGCGGTCGTCGAGAGCTTCTAGAATCTCATCGGCGACCGTTCCGTAGGAGTGACGAACGGCTTCGCGGCGATAACCGTCGACGAACATGCGGTTCGAGGCGCGTCGCGCCCAGCTCGCCGCTTCTTCGATGGCATCCGACCACGAATATTCATCGGGGAGCCATTCGATATTAGCTCCGTACTTGTCGAGCAGCGGCAGGAGGCGCCGGCTTTCACGCTCGGGAGCGAATATCTCGAGTGAGAGACCAAAACGAGGGGCCAGAAAAGCGGCCGCCACCGAGCAGTCATCGATACCGGCCATCGACAGGACGTCGCCCTCTCGCATCTCCCCCGCTTCGACGGCTCGAATGATGATCTCCGAGAGGTATCGGTCGCGAATGCTCCCACTCGGGTTGAGATTCTCCATCTTCAACAAAATCGGCGGCCCCTCTCCGCTGATGTGGGGGAGTTTCAAAAGCGGAGTGTGGCCGATCAGCTGATGGATACGAGAGGCGTTGAAGCGAGCCGATGGTTCCTCGCTTCGAGCATGTCGATTTGCATCACCGGTGGAGGCAGGGGACTCTCCGGTGGCCTCGGCAGTCATAGGCGGGCCTCTCATTCAAATCCGGGGTCAGTATCCGAGAGACGATCTCCCTCGGACAGGTCAATCAATGTATAATCAACTTCCCCGTCGCCGTAAACCATGGAATCCCTACCTTCTTACCCAAGTATACTGCAAAATGGGGCTCACGCCCTCATTGGAGCGCCGATGTCTCCCTCCGTGACACGGGTTCATGCCCATGCAGGGAAGATATTTACTCGAGTCCCCGGATGTCTTCGATCACCAGGTAGGGACCCGTTCGACTCTGGACGTATACCCCGCATGCCCAGGCGCTCGTCTCGAGGTCACCGGTGATCTCGACACGCTCGCCGAGATGCTCGCGCAGCGTCGACTCGGCGACCGAACTGGCACATGCCTTGATGAATAGCTCGCGCTCTCCAGTCTCGAGATACAGATCCTGACGGTCCTCGACTGCGTTGACGAAAGGCGTCTCGACGAGTCGTCCGGGGTACGTCATGGAGTCCTCGGAGGAGAGCGATGGAGGCGACGATGCCGAGGAGGCGGTGCGTGGAGGCTCGGACACGGAAGCACAAGTAGCGACGAGTAACGCGGCCGCCCCCACGACGGAGATCGACATCCCCCCGGGAACGGTTGACGACTTTGCTGACATCGAGTGAGCGCCACCCATATTCGCTTTGGCATGAAAACTAGAGCGGGTCCGAGACTTGCGAAGCACATCCGCAACTCGAACCCGCTCTGCTAGCAAAGGCGTTTTCGCCGATAATACGTTATTTCGGGATTTCAATCGCCGTAATCGTCGTCTCTCTCCATTGATCGGGCTCATCTCCCTCGTGGGTTTCGCGAGCATTGATGGAGTGGCTGCCAGCCGAAACGGATTGCAATTCGACTACCGACTGACTGGTATAGGTGCTTCCATCACTGTCGCCCGCCTTGGAGTTGGCGATCGTATTGCCGTCGAGCTGAATCTGGAAGGTGAAGTCCTCGTTGTTGTCGGTGTCAGCCGAGACATGGCCCATGATCAGCAGCCAGCTGTTGCCGGTATTGATGTTGAAGCTACAGCTGTCGGGATCACCGCATTCGTCGCGGCCCACGTTGCGCCCTCGATCCTTGACGCGATTGCCTCCCATGCTGAGCGCCCCGGACATCGTGTCCCCGCCTTCATCGACCCAGCGGTCGGAGACGTTGATGTTGTTGTTCGAGACGCTGACGTTGTTGCCCCCGCTGTATGTAGTGTCCTGATCG
>JAQCND010000376.1 GCA_028274765.1 Bradymonadaceae bacterium | reverse complement strand
GCTTCTGGTCATCCTCTACGCCGTCGTGACGGGCATTCTCGAGAGTCGAGCTCACCGGGAGACCCTCCGCGAACTCGACGTCGATCTGGAGTTCGACGAGTCACTCGAGATCGACGGTACGCTCTCCGAACAGGCGACCGAGCGGCGTGCTCGTCTTCGGCGCTATCTGCTGATTGGCATCAGTGTCGCGACCTTCGTCTTCTTCGGGCTGGGGCTGCTGCAGATCTTGAGTTACATGTAATTCGACATCCACTGTTTCGCCACCCAAACGTGACCGCTGCCATGCCGAATCACGACGACGATACGCTCTTTTTGGTCGACGGTTCGTCCTATCTCTACCGAGCCTATTACGGAATTCGGAGCAATCTCCGCAACGCCGACGGGTTGCCAACCAACGCCGTCTACGGTTTCACCCAGATGCTCCATACGCTCCTGGACAACCAGGACCCGGAGTACATTGCGGTCGCCTTCGACGCCTTCGAGGCCGACGAGCCGAACTTTCGCAAGAAGATGTACGACGACTACAAGGCCAACCGCGACGAGATGCCCGAGGATCTGCAGGTGCAGATTCCCCACGTCCGTCGAGTCGTCGAGGCCCTGAACATCCCGATTTTGGAGTCACCTCGGGTCGAAGCCGACGATCTCATTGCGACGGCCACGCGTCGGGCCCGCGGAGAGGAGGTCGAGGTCTGTGTCGTCAGCGGCGACAAGGACCTGCTGCAGCTCGTGGGCGACGACGGCGTCTCGATGTACGACACCAAAAAGGGCGAGACCTACGACGAGGACGAGGCCGTCGAGCGATATGGTGTTCCGCCCGACAAGATGAAATACGTCATGGCGATGGCGGGCGATTCCAGCGACAACATTCCGGGTGTCCCCGGCATCGGCCCCAAGACGGGCGGCAAGCTCATCCGCAAGTTCGACGACCTCGACGGCGTCTACGAGAATCTCGACAAGGTCGGCGGCAAGAAGCGCCCCAAAAAGCTCGAGCGCAACGAGGAGCAGGCTCGACTGTCGTTGAAACTCGTGACGCTCGAGGAGGACTTCGATCTCGAGGTGGATCTCGAGGAGCTGAAACTCACTCGACCCGATCTCGACGAGCTGCGCGAGGTCTTCGACGATCTGGATTTTCAGACCCCCCTCGAGCAGTTCGAGGCGTGGCTTCGTGCCCGTGACTGGTTCGAAGAGGAACAACTGAAACTTCAGCTCGGCCCGGATCGCTACGAGGCCGACGGCGATGCGCGGTCGAACAAGGACTACCGCGGGATTGACACGATCGAGGCACTCGAGGAGGTCCTCGAAGCGTGTCGCGAGGCCGAGCGCTTCGCCTTCGATCTGGAGACCACCAGCCTCGATTCGCTGGAGGCCGAGATCGTCGGCTTTGCCTTCGCCTGGGAGCCCGACGCGGGCGCCTACGTCCCCGTGACTCACGATACCGACGAGGACGTCGACCAGATCGGGCTCGAGGCCGCCCTCGAACGGATTCGCCCCCTGCTCGAGTCCGACGAGCACGCCAAAGTGTTGCAGCACTGGAAATACGAGTGGATCGTGCTGAAAAACTACGACGTCGAGCTCCGAGGCGTGGAGTTCGACACGATGTTGATGAGCTACGTCCTCGACCCCGAGCGCAACTCCCACGGACTCGACGCGCTGGCTCGCGATCACCTCGACTACGAGACTATCACCTACGAGGACGTCGCCGGTTCCGGCCAGGACCAGATGACCTTCGACCAGGTGCCCATCGAGGACGCCATCCCCTATGCGGCCGAAGATGCCGACCTGACCCTCCTGCTGTGTGACCGCCTGCGCGACGAGCTCGACGCGACGCGACGCGAGCTCCACGACGACCTCGAGATTCCCCTCTCACGCATCCTGGGTATGATGGAGCGCCGAGGGATCGTTCTCGATCGCGAGGTGCTCGACGATCTGAGTCGCGAGTTCGAATCCGAGCTCGACGAGCTGCGCGAGGCGATCAACGACCACGCCGGCAAAGAGATCAATCCCAACAGCCCGAAGCAACTCCGAGAGGTGTTGTTCGAGGATCTCGGCCTGCCCGTCCAGAAGCGCACCAAGACGGGGCCGTCGACGGCGCGGTCGGTCCTCGAGCAACTCTCCGACAAGCATCCGCTTCCGGATCTCATCCTCGAGTATCGCTCGTTCTACAAGCTCAAGAGCACCTACCTCGACGCCCTCCCGGAGCTGATCCGCGACGACGGTCGCATCCACACCAGCTTCAACCAGGCCGTGGCCGCTACCGGTCGACTCTCGTCGTCGGAACCGAACCTCCAGAACATCCCTATCCGCACCGACCGCGGCCGCCAGATTCGGCGGGCGTTCGTCCCGGCCGACGGCCACACGCTGATCACCGCCGACTACTCGCAGGTCGAGCTCCGCATCCTCGCCCACATGTCTCAGGATCCCCTCCTGCTGGAGGCCTACCGCGAGGGCAAGGACGTCCATACGCTGACGGCCTCGCAGATCTTCGAGATCGACGAAGAGGACGTCAGCAAACACCAGCGCGATCTGGGCAAAACCATCAACTACGGCGTGCTCTACGGCATGGGATCGAGGCGACTGGCCCGCGACTTCGACATCAGCCAGTCCAAGGCCTCCGACTACATCGACCGGTTCTTCGAGCGCTACGACGTGGTCGACGATTTCTTCGAGGCGACCGTCGAACGAGCCCACGATCAGGGGTATGTCGAGACGATGTTCGGGCGGCGCCGCGACCTGCCCGGTCTCGAGGGCCACGGGGGGCAGCAGGCCTACGCCGAGCGCGCCGCCATCAACACGCCCATCCAGGGGACCGCCGCCGACATTATCAAGGTGGCGATGATCGAGATCCAGGACCGGGTCGAAACCGAGGATCTACCCTTGCACATGCTCCTTCAGGTCCACGACGAGCTGGTGTTCGAAGTGGCCGACGACGTCACCGACGAGGCCGTCGAACTCGTCCGCGACGAAATGGAGAGCGTCCTCGAGCTGGACGTTCCCCTGGTGGTCGATATCGGTACGGGCGAGGACTGGCTCGACGCCAAGTGACGAGCTGGCTGAAGAGGGCGTTCTCCCTGTTGCGAGCTGACTTGCCGGTGTCGCCTCGCTCCTCTCCCCTTTCATGAGGGCGGACGAATCACCGAAGAGAATGGACACCCCCTCTCCCCTGTCCTGAGGGCGCGGCTTGTCCCGCCCGGAGCCTCATATCCATTCCAAGCCCCTGGGCTCGTCCAGGGGACCCCCGAACAGTGGAGCCATACCGTCCGCCCTTCCCCGGACCGAGGTCCGGGGCTGGGGATGGATACCGAGAAGATGCGGGGCAATGGGGGTTAAATAAACAATCGAGTGACGTCAGTTGCCGCCTCGCTCCTCCCCAGTGAGGAGTCGCTCGGCAACTTGCCAGCAGGGATGCTCATTTCACAGAAATATAAAGGCGCTCCAAAGGAGAGCTCGAGGTCGTCTATGGTCCGGCGCCTTTTTGGAGCGCCGGCTCCCAGCCGGCATATGGAACAGAAATATAAAG
>JAQCND010000371.1 GCA_028274765.1 Bradymonadaceae bacterium | reverse complement strand
TGGCCAACGCGATGGTCGCCTACGAGGCCGGCGTGCGCATCTTCGATAGCTCGCTCGGGGCCACGGGAGGCTGCCCTTACGCCCCCGGCGCCTCCGGCAACATCGGCACCGAGGATTTTCTGCATCTCGTCGAGAGTTTCGACGCTTCGGCGGGGGTCGATCTGGACAGCATCCTCGAGACGACGTCGTGGCTCGACGAGACGACCGACATCGAGATGGCATCGGACTACTATCAGTATGCAGCCAACATCGGCGAGGGGACCTGCCGGACGTAAGACAGCCCACCATCTCCCCGAGAATAGCCGATTGAGACCGATAGGACGATAAGGACGCCGGCGAGGAGGGCGTCGGGCGTCGGGATGAACACTCGAAGGGAGGGATAGGGGGCGCGAGTGGCGAGGCGCCCCACTGAGAGACGCCTCGCCTGGGAAGCTCAGAGGTTTAGACGGGCCGCACGCCGTGCTTCTTGTCGGGCCAATCCTGCTCCTTGTCCTTGGTCGCGTACATCTCGAGCCGCGTGGCGAGTGCGTTGCGCAGATCGCCCTTGGTGATCATGTCGTCGACGATCAGCTCGCTGGCGAGCCGATAGATGTCGATGTCCTCCTCGTACTCCTCGCGCTTCTTCTCGACGTAGTCGGGCCGATCTTCGGGGTCGAGCTCCTCGATCTTCCGGGCGTAGACGGCGTTGACGGCCGCCTCCGGCCCCATGACGGCGATCATCGATTCGGGCAGCGCCAGCGTGGCATCCGGCTCGAAGCCCGGTCCGCACATGGCATACAGGCCTGCTCCGTAGGCCTTGCGGGCGATGACCGAGATCTTCGGTACGGTCGCCCGGCTGACCGCCGAGATCAGCTTGGCACCGTGGCGGATAATGCCCTCCTTTTCGACCTTCGTGCCGATCATGAAACCGGGGACGTCGGCGATGAAGACCAGCGGAATGCCGAAGGCATCACAGAGGTCGATAAATCGCGTCCCCTTGTCCGCCGAATCGACAAAGAGCACCCCGCCGCGCTGCATCGGCTGGCTGGCGATCAATCCCACCGGACGGCCGTCGATGCGGCCCAGCCCCGTGATCAGCTCCGGCGCGAACTCCTCTTTGATCTCGAGAAATTCGGAGTCGTCGACCAGATGGTCGATGACGTCGTGCATGTCGAAGGCTCGATTCTGTCGATCGGGGATGATCTCGTCGAGCGACTCGTCTTGGTCCTCGGGCTCGGCGGGGTCGAACTCCGGCAGGTCGTCGTCGCAGTGCTGGGGGAAATACCGGATGTAGTCGCGGCACCACTCGATGGCCTCCTCTTCGGAGTCGACGAGGACGTCGCCGCACCCCGATTCCTCGCAGTGGACCTCGGCGCCGCCCATCTCCTCGAGGGTCACCTCCTCGCCAATGACCATCTCGGCCATCCGCGGCGAGCCCAGATACATCGAGGCGTTGCCGTCGACCATCGTCACGACGTCACAGAACGCCGGAATGTAGGCTCCACCGGCCGCCGACGGCCCGAACAGCAGACAGATCTGGGGGACGTACCCCGAGAGGCGGACCTGATTGTTGAAGATCTTGCCCGCCCCGCGGCGGCCCGGGAACATCTCGAGCTGGTCGGTGATGCGCGCCCCAGCCGAATCCACCAGGTAGAGCAGCGGAATGCGGTGGCGCTCGGCGGTTTCCTGGATGCGAATGATTTTCTCGACGGTGCGCCAGCCCCAGGATCCGGCTTTGACCGTCGAATCGTTGGCCATGACGGCGACGCGTTTGCCCTGGACGCGTCCGATCCCCGTCACGACGCCATCGGCGGGAAGATCCCCGGCCTGCACGTTGGCCCAGAGGCCATCCTCGGTCTCGAGCCCCTCGTCGAAGAGGAGTTCGAGTCGGTCGCGCACGAAGAGCTTGCCGCGCTCCTCGTTGCGCTCGTGATACTTCTCTTTGCCGCCGGACTTGATCTCGGCTCGTCGTTCGACGAGCTCGCGGTCCTGCTCGTCGAGGTCCTCTAGATCGATGCCTTCGAGTGCCTCGTCCCACGATTGGTTCATGTCAGTCTCCTCCAAAAGGTATCCAAGATTCCAGTCATCTCGGGCGAGGCTACCCTAAACAAGGATGGAAGATCTCGTAAACCCGGGGAGATGGTCGCGAGCCCATCCGTGTTTGTTTGAGCGGCTCTCCCGACGACTTGGGTGGGGCTATCCTCCGAACCCTCGAAGTGGTGGACGGCCTCCTGTGGCTGGCTTGGAGCAGTGCGTCCACGACATGCGTCGCGATTGGGGCCTCGAGGGGCCCTCCGAGCAAAGAGGAGGTTCAAACCCGAGTGCTGCAACGTGACGTCGTACATTAGCTTCGGGCGTGACAATCGAGGGGGGTACATTTCCCCGATCTGAGATCTGAAGGGGTGAGAGTATGCTCATCCAAACATGAATGGCCGCAAGCTAATCTCTCTCATCTTTCCGACCCCCGATAGATAGAGAGCGATCACGGAGGAAGAACGTGGGCGTGGGGCATCTCGAGATCTCCGCTCGGAGCACGTCCATGTCCGCCTGGAGACGACCCTCATGGCTGGCAGGTGATCGGTTCGATCTCATACGAATGTCGGGGCGCGACGGAGAACTCTCAGTCTTTCCTCGAACTTCGACCACGATATGCTCACACACGATGGATATCTCCCTTGACAGCCCGCGACTGGCGAATTAATTATCGGTCGCGTCAAGGCTGCAAGGCCTCGTCTACGACGGGACGTGGCGCAGCATGGTAGCGCGCTTGCTTCGGGTGCAAGAGGTCCCCAGTTCGAATCTGGGCGTCCCGACTTCCATCCCAATCCCCCTGAAACGCTTCGAATCCGGAGTGTTTCAGGGGTTTTGGTATGTCATGGGATGCGAAACGTCATCGGGGCGTACTCCTATCCACGGTCATCGTCAGTCTCGGAGCAGCCACCATCCGACGAGGAGGAGAAGACCGAGTATAATACCGGCGGCCACCAGGGGACGCTGACGCAGGACTGACCATATCGAAGACAGGGGTCGAATCTCGACGCCGTCGAGGTCTAAAAGTTGTTCGAGCAGGCCGGGACGTGCTTCCTCACCGAGGCGAGCGACTGAGTCACCCCGGAGATGGACCTCCGCCGTGACTTCGGACATTTGAAGCACGTCGTGAATACGACTGGTGGTTTGACCTCGGTTGTGGGCAAAAGGACCGGAAGAGAGCAAGTGCCAACCCGCTTGAAGATTCGGGAGATCGAAAACGATACGATCGCCCGTTCCGCGAATGTCGATGGGTTCCCCTTCGACAATGAGACGGAGGTCGGCGAAGACGTCGAGCGGAAAGCTCATGACGCAGGAGAGAGAAGAGGATGGACCAAAAGGCGACGACCGAAATTGTCAGACGTGCGTGACGAGGGGAGACGGGCGAGCCTCCCGAAGCTCGACGGTCGAACTGGAGCGACGGTTGCAGACGCAACAACCCGAGTCGTCTCAGAGCACGACGGGAGACTCGCATCTCGTTCAGGATTTGTCGTCCTCAGTACGGATCTTCAGGGTTCCGTCCATCTTCCAGTGTGCATGATCGGCATCGTCTCCGACCTTGCTCGGGACGTAGACTTCGAAGTCTTCAAAATCGTACGTGATTTCGGCCCCTCGGCCCGTCAGTTTATCGTAAAGACGGATCGCGAGTTCCGGCCACGTTCGCGTGTCATCTTTATCAGCCATGGCTGTATACGGTGCTGTAGAAAGATAGATTGTGATTACGAGCTGCGCTGACCATCTGAAATATACTAAACAGGAGTATCGCGTCAAGCGGAACTGTATTTTGAAATACGCGACGTCACGCAAAGATCCGCTCGGATACCGTGGGATACGCCGTGGCGCGACGTTTGCGGTTGACCGACTCGATGATCGGCCGGCGGGGCCGCCGGCGCTCTCAACCACGCGTCGTCGAGATTCCACGGCGATCCGCGCCATCCCTCGTTTCTCTGGCCGATTAACGTATGACGTCATAATGCTCGGCTACCTTTGCGACGGCGGCTTTCGGCTCTCCCCACGGGTACGACCCTGAAAGTCAACGACGAGTTTATCCCCGATTCGCGGGTCGGCGAGCTCGGACTCGCCCCCGACAGGCCGTGGTGGCAGCGCCACAGCTGGCTGTGTTTGCCCTTCGTCGTGTTGGGACTACTCGTCGGTCTGGTGATGGCAGGTATCACGGGTGCGGTGGTCTGGATCGTCCTGGAAGGGTTGCTCGAGTCGATCGGCCACCTGCTGGAACGCCTCCTCGAATGGATGGGCGAGCATTTCGGTTCGGACGACTCGTCTTAGGGGGATTTCCACACCTCGCTGCGGGCGGCAGAAGCCGGGGATTGTCGTCACAGTGGGATTCGCCCTTTGAAGTGTCAGCCTCCAGCCGTCTGAAAGAAAAGCATGGGGTTTGAAGGCCAGTTCTCGACGAGTGTTACTCCAAAGGGCGTTTGCGTCCCCCTCCAAGAGGGCTCCATACGTTGAGATTCACGGCTTCGGACTCGAGGCGACCGGCTTCCATGTGACGACGAATCCATCTCGCCCTCCGGCGTTGAGCCAACCCGAGAGCGCGCCCTTCGTGAAACCGCTCGTATAGAGGGCGTGATCGGGACCTGTCTCGACCGTAAACGCCCGGTCGGCCTGTGAGGTCTCGAGGACGCGGAGAGCGTGTTGGATGCCGGACGTGGCGCCGTATCGGAGGAGGATGGCATC
>JAQCND010000368.1 GCA_028274765.1 Bradymonadaceae bacterium | reverse complement strand
GGGCCGAAGATCGCGAACCGACCCTCGGGGCCGAGGTCGGCGATCTGTTGACCTACGACGCTCCCTCGGATGCCCGTCGCTCGACATCGTCGGTCTTCACCGCCATCGCCGAGCGGTCGTGGGGCTACCTCCTCCAGCGCCTCACCGTCGGTGCGGTCCGCGAGATGCCCTCGAGTGGCGATCTGCAGGTGCTCGACGACGAAGCCACCCGCCTCCCGACTCCCTCGGGGCCGATCTGTCGGGGACGAGGGAAGTTCGAGGGAGACGACTGCCTCGAACGCACCGAGCGAGGTCGGCGCTGGGCCGTCTATCGGCTCGACGACTCGGGGCGCCTCCAGCCTCGCCCGCTCTCGGAGTCGGGGTTGGCCGTGCCTCGAGCCCGCATGCTGCACCGTTCGCTGTTCGATGGCACCTGGCACTCCTTCGCCGGCGACGGCGCTCCCCTTCCGCGCTGGCTCGCCCTCCCGATCCCCGGCCGATTCGCTTCGCTCCCCGGGGGACGTATTCTCGCGGACTCCTCGTGTGAGGTCGATGCATCGCGGCTCCGCCAGATGGGACTGGAAGTCGAACGTGGCTCGCTCGACGGGCCGACCCATCCGGTCGTCGTCGAGGCTCGCGCCTACGAATCGACTGCCGATACCCTCGTCACCTGTCGAGGCGGTGCGCGCTCGTGGGCCGTCCCGGCTCTGTTCCGGGCCGAACTCACCACGCTCCAAGGGCGATCGCTCGGCCCCAATCTGTTCGGCCTCAGTCCGCTCGCCCCCCCGAAACTGCCCCCTCGCCAGCGCGCCCGTCTCCTCCGCGCCACCACGGCTGCCGCTCGCGGGGACGCTGTCGTCGCCGACGCCTATCTGGAGCAGCTCTTTCGCGACGTGGGGTATCAGCGCCTCGAGGGGATCGTCCTTCGCGCCGCACAAATCGCATCGGCCGCCGGACGACCGGAGGCCGCATTGAACTGGTCTCAACTAGGGAGCAAGGCCCGCTGGGATCGCACGGCCGATCCGCTCTATGCGACCAACCGCGCCGTCGCCTACCGGGCCTTCGGGCGACATAACAAGTTCGCCTCACAGCTTCTCGACATCGAACGCCTCGCCCCCGACGACCTCCAGGGGCCGAACGCCCGGCGGCGGGCCTGGTTCGAATGGATGGTCTTTCGGCTCGCCCCGCGTGACGCGAGGTCGTCTCGGAAGCTCGAGAAGATGGCCGAGACCTATCGTGACCGGGGGCTGCCCCTCTGGGGGGTCGCCCTCGAGCTCGAACGCCTCCGACGCGGCGAACTCTCCGGCGAGCAACCCCTCGAGGCTCTCTCCTCTCGAGCACAATCGGAGGGAGTCATGTCGCTGGTCGAGGCGCTCCAATATCGCGACGTCGAACGGAATTGTTCGGATGCCTCTTGCTCAGTCGACGTCTACGGCCGACGACTGACCTCGGTCCTCGACACCGACTCGAAGGCGAGCCATTCGTCTCGTCTGGGTCCCGCCCTGGCCCGAGCGGGCGACGCGCTCGTTCGTCCCGGGTTCGAGGCGGATCTCCACCTCAGCGATGCTCCCTCATTTTCGACACGGGTGCTCGTCACGCCTCTACTCGAGGGACTCGATGCCGAGACCCGGCGATCGATCGGTCGACTCACTGCCTCTCATCTCCGGGATGGGCGGGCGTGCGAGGAGACGATCCCCGATTGGTGGCCCACTTTCTTCGAGGTGATTCGACGCAGCGCCCCCTTCGCCGATCCAGATGAAAGTGGAGTAGGAGCCTTCTTCCAGTGGTGGTACGATCGGGGCCTCTCCGATAGCTGTCAGCGCCCCGCCCGGGCCGCTCGGCAGATGCGCCGGCAGGTCGAACGGACCCCGGCGATAGCTCCCATCGCCGACCCTCTCTTTTTGACCCTTTTCGATCGTGCGGATACCCCAGGAGCACGGCGGACGATCCTCGAAGGGGCCGCCCGCCTGGCCGCTGCTCACGATAGGGGCGAGGCATGTAAAACCCGACACCTCGCCCTCGCCGCCGCATATGCCGACGCCCATCGACTCGACGAGGCGGAATCGCACCTCGGCGAGGCCGTCAACTGCCCGACCGCCCCGTCGACTTCGGACCTCGGGCGTCTCGAACCGATGATCGCCGCCTACGTCTCGTTCGAGCGCTCGGGCTCGTTCCCGCGCGACCTGGACAACGACATCGGCGAACGGCTCGAGCGCGCTCTACACATGCGTCCGCAGGACGACCAAACGTGTGTAGGGCTCGTCGATGCGACCGCTTACGACATGCTCGACTATTTGCCGGGCGACGTAGGACGTCTCGCCCGTCATCTCGACCTCGAGACCGTTCGATCCGAACGGGGAGAGCTCAGCTTGACTACGAGTTCCGTGGCCATATCGGATGCCCACGAGGCCCTTCGGACCCTTCGAGAGCGCCTCCGCCAGCCACCGAGCGATCGAAGGAGCGATCGCGCAAACGACGACACGGA
>JAQCND010000358.1 GCA_028274765.1 Bradymonadaceae bacterium | reverse complement strand
AGATCATGTTGATGGAGGTCGAGTCGCCGCAGGGGACGCTTCCCGAACTGACGCTGACGGGGCCATTTACGGCCGAGCGGGAAGGCGAGTCGTGCCGGGACGGTGGTTCGAATGGGGACGCCGGGACTTCGAACGATACGGGTGATGTCGATTAGATTCCGATGTTCTGATGCCTACTCCCTTTTCTATGTCTCGTATTTTGATGCAACGACTGACAGGTGGATGGGTCGCGATCGTCGTACTCGTCTGGGGAAGCTCGGCGTGGGCCGGTGGAACTCAGGCCCAGGAGCTGGCCGGTCGGGGAGGACCGGTGACCAATTCGGCTCGGGGGCTCTTTGCCAATCCCGCCGCCATCGGTCCCATCGACGGCATATCGACCGACTTCGACTTGCAGCTCGAATGGCGCAACCAGTCGCACGAGCGCGACACGACTTCGGTGCGTTCCGAGGGAGGGGAGACGTTCGAGTCGGTCGGGAGTTCGACGATCCGGGCCTTTCCGTCCTTCGCATACGCTTCGGATCTCGGCCTTGACTGGTTCCAGCTCGGGTTCGGGGCGTCGGTTCCGTCGCGATACGCCACCGACTGGCCCACCGACGGAGCTCAGCGCTACCATTCGATTTTCTTGCAGTTCCGCGGCATCGCGTTGACGCCGTCGGTCGCTGTCTCACCTCTCGACTGGCTCCACGTGGGCGCTTCGTTCAGCTACACGCTGGTGGAGTATCGCTCCTATCGTGCCACCGATCTCGGGCCCGTCGTAGCTCGCCAGGAGGGCGCCGATCCGGAGAGCGTCCCCGCCGAAGCCTCCGGAAACGAAGGGCGCGAGCATCTCGAATTCAGTGCCGGCGTCCCGAGATGGGCAGCGGGCGTGACGCTCACGCCCGGAGATGTTCGCATCGGGGCGGCGTACCACTCCGGGGCCTCGCTGGAGTTGGACGGCACGTATCAGCTCTTCGTGCCCCGAAACGATTACTATCAGCGCCGTTTTGGAGGCAATGTCGAACGCGATGCGACGCTCTCGACTCGTCGTCCGGGGAGCGTACGGCTCGGCGTCGCCTGGTCGCCCGACGAGACCTGGGAGGTCTATGGCCATGGCGAATGGACCCGATGGAGTACGGTCGATCGCATCGAACTCGATCTCGAGTCGTCGTCCGGCGGAGGATTTGGGGGAGGGGGAAGCACCGGGGGGGCGAATGGTGGGGCCTCGAACGACAGTGCCCGGTCGAATCTGGGCCGCAGACGCGAGCTCGACTGGCAGGATGCTTTCAACGTTCGTCTGGGGGGGCGATATCGTCTCGATGGAACGTGGACGCTCGACGGCGAGGTGGGATTCGAGACGAGCGCCCTTCCCGAGTCTCAGCTCAATCCGCGTCTACTCGATGCTGCCAAGGTAGTTGCCGCCGCGGGCGTTCGGTGGCGAGCCAGTGAGACGACCTCTTTTCGGATCGGCTACCAGCACGTCCAGCACCTCGCTCGGACCGTTCAGCAGACCGACATCGATCCGCCCGCGTCCGGGACGTACCGTCAGTGGATCGGCATCGCCGAGACGGGGTTTTCCTACCACTTCCGGTGAGGGGAGTCATGCCGTCTGGCGGGCCGAGTCTTCCTCCTCGTCTCCGCCGGTGACGGCCGCCCAGGCCGACGTTCCCGCGACGACCAGCCCGACGCCGATAAATTGCTGGAGGATGGTGGAGTGCGCACTGAACCCGAAGATGAACGGAGAGAGAACG
Organism: Bradymonadaceae bacterium; assembly: GCA_028274765.1. Taxonomy (GTDB): domain Bacteria; phylum Myxococcota_A; class Bradymonadia; order Bradymonadales; family Bradymonadaceae; genus CAJXPB01. Next base: position 7,549 of record JAQCND010000358.1, on the reverse strand, counting down.
GCGGCGAGTCCGAGCGCGATGTTGATCCCGTGGAGGCGAGTATCGTGCACCTGAAGCGTCATCGCCGAGACGGCGGCGATATACGAGCCGAGCACGTAGGCCGCCCATCCGGACATGACCGGCACGTCGGTGATGCTCAAGATGTGGGCGAACAGAAGCCAGATACCGGCTGCCACGTTCACGACGCTGTACCAACGAATGTCGAACGATTCCATGACGGCATGCAGGGGGATGGAGACACTGAATGACCCTTACACGCTTCAACTATGGCGAACGAACCCGCGTTGGCAAGGGAGACGAAAGAACAATCGCACGAAGACGTCCTCGAAGGTGGAAGCGCTCGGTCGTGCGAGTAGGTTTGACCATAGATCGACTCCATGACGAGTTCACGCGACTGACACGTCGCCGGCCGATGCTCCCGTCGGTGGGAGGGGGCATCCGTGCCGTGATCTCCGCTCGATTCGAGGGAGGGCTTCCCGTGATCGATGCAAGCGACATTGCCAACGACGACATTGCCGAGATATTCGAGCAGGTCGCCGATCTGCTCGAGCTCCAGGAGGCCAATCCATTTCGGATTCGCCGCTACCGCCAGGCCGCCGAACAGCTCCAGCACATGGATCGGAGCGCCGCCGACCTGTATCGGAAGTCGGGGGAGGATGGCTTGAGACAACTCGAGGGGGTTGACGACACGCTGGCGGGGGCGATCGCCGAGCTGGTCGATACCGGGCGGCTCGGATTGCTCGAGCAACTCGAGAGCGAGCTGTCGCCGACCGCGCTCTTCGAACGACTCCCCGGAGTCGGGGAGGAGCTCGCCCGCCGCATGCACGACGAGCTCGGCGTCGAAACACTCGAGGAGCTCGAGGAAGCCGCCTACGACGGTCGACTCGAGCGCATCGAGGGCATTGGCGCCAAAAAGATCAACGGTATTCGCAACACGCTCGCCGGGGTCTTGAGCCGTTCGGCTCACCGTCGCACGTATCGGCGCGGGTACACCACGGAGCTCCCCCCGGAACCGCCCGTCGAGCTGTTGCTCGAGGTCGACGAGACGTATCGACGACGGGCCGAAGCCGGAGAGCTGGAACGCATCGCCCCGAAACGCTTCAATCCCGACAACCGAGCCTGGCTTCCGGTCATGGAGACGACTCGAGAGGGGTGGTCGCTGACGGCGCTGTATTCGAATACGAAACGAGCGCACCAGCTCGACCAGACGGACGACTGGATCGTCATTTACTACGAGCGCCATGGCGCCGAAGATCAGTGTACGGTCTTGACGGCGACCTCCGGCGACCTGGAGGGATACCGCGTCGTCCGCAGTCGCGAATGGGAGTGTCGTGAATACTACGAATCCAGTTGAGGCGTATTGATGGAAGGCGACGACAGTCATCATCGGGCGGATGGCGACGACGAGGTACTCGCTCACACGCGCCGGTGGCTCGAGGAGGCCGTCATCGGATTGCACCTCTGTCCCTTCGCGTCTTCCGTCTACGAGCGAGAACAGGTGCGATGCGTCGTCGAACGACACGCGGCCTTCGAGGGAGTGGTCGAGCGGACACTGGACGAAGCCGCCCGTCTTCTGGAGACGCCCGACGACGAGGTGGCGACCACACTGGTGATCTGCCCTGACGCGATGGAGTCGTTCGAGGTCTTTCTCGATGGGGCGGCTACGATCCGATACGCTCTCGAGGCATCGGGGACGGACGCCTATCTTCAGATTGCGACGTTCCATCCCGACTATCGGTTTCAGGGGACCGAGCCGAACGAACTCGGCAACTACACCAATCGAGCGCCCTACCCCGTCTACCACGTCTTGCGCGAATCTCACGTAACTGAAGCGGTCGAGTCACATCCAAACCCCGACGCGATCCCCGAGGACAACATCGAGCGACTCGAATCGATGGGACGAGAAGCGGTCGAGCGCATGTGGCGGCAGTGGCAACCCGGCGGAGAGGGAATGCCGGACAACCTCTCGTCGACCGAGTAGCTCCATGGAAGTTCCGCTCCGTTGGATGCGGTGCGGCATCAGTTTCCACTGCCCGTCCAGAGCGGCACTCGCCGTCTGTCGTTGACATAAAAGCGGAGCGTTTGAATATTCCGGTCCAAAATTTTACACTGGCATCTGGCTAAATGCCGCCAAACTTACACATACGATACGGTTCATGGATTTGTACTCTTTCCCCCCATCAGGTTGCTACGGGACGGCAACGCGATGCATGGCCCCCGAGCAACGAGGGTACGACGCGCAGTGGGAGGGATGAGTTCGACTCCGCTGTCAATTCCGAGATCGAGGAGGAACCGTTGTCAGCCTACCCCTGGAGTCTTCCGGGTATGGCTTCGGCCCGACCGGAAGCTCCGTCTCCTTTTCGGGCTGTCTCGACGTCCTCTGCGTCATCAGCCCGCATACCCGACAGAGAAATCTGTCGTATGTTTCTCCCTCCCCCCATTCGCCAGGCTTTGTGCGACCTGGGGACTTACCCCCTTAGGCTCGCCCTAGGCGAGTTCCTCTTCGATCTCGGAATCGCCAGCGGGGCTATCGTTCGACTCGCTTCTTTGAAAGCCATCTAATATCATCGACACGTCGTCGACACATTCCAATTCCCCGACGCCCCCAACCGACAGACAACGGGAGATCAGTCGTTCGCTACAGCGAGTCGAACGGCTCGCCGATCTGATGGATGACCAGTTTCGCATTCCGGTCATCGATTATCGCATCGGGCTCGATCCCCTGCTCGGACTGGTCCCGGGCGGAGGCGACTGGGTCGCGTGGGTCGCCGGCATGTACATCTTCTGGGTCGGGATTCGGTTGGATGTCCCCAACCACATCCTCCGGAAGATGATCGTTCACGTCGTCATCGATCTGGTGACGGGGTATGTTCCGGTCGCGGGCGACGTGGTCGATGCGACGTACAAATCGAACCGTAAGAACGTCGATCTGTTGTTGGACTACTACGGCGCCCACGATCCGGGGCGTACGCCGTCCGACCTCCCGACCGAGACGGATGACACCTCCGCGATGCAGCGGTACGCTCTGGGGGCGGGAGCCACCCTCCTGTTGGCACTCGTCGCCGCCCTGCCTTTTTTGCTGTTGGGATGGTTTCTCTAGAGGGAGACACCCGGAGAGTTGGGGGCGTCCTCCCTGTATCCAAACGACATCGTCTCGTCGAACGGGAGCCTGATCCATCGACTGTCGACGGGGAAGAGAGGGAGAGAGGTTCGAGGCCACGACTTCGCGAAGTTCGCTCCTTCGCTTGAACTACTTTGACAAGCCTATCCAGCCCCCCGTATATGTGACGGTACGTAATGGATGTGTACGACATACTCCCGTCGCTCGCAGCTCGTGGGTTGCGTCATGAGCGGACGAGGGCGTTCGACATGATTCCGAGGTTGACTCCATGGCAGCATTCAACGTTGGCTTCATCGGTGCGGGACGGGCGTCGGAGCTCCACGCTCGTGGGTATCAGGACCATGCGGACGCCGACATTGTCGCCGTGTGCGACCGTGACGAGGGGCGTGCCATCGAGCGTTCGCTGGACTGGAACGCCGATGCCTACTACACGGACGCTTCTCGCATGTTGGCCGAGGCCGATCTCGATGCCGTAATCATTCTGACCCCGAACGGGTTGCACGCCGAGCAGGCCATCGAAGCGCTGGAAGCCGGGATACACGTCTGTGTCGAACGGCCCGTGGCGCTGACGATCGAAGATGCCAACCGTGTGGCACGAGCGGCGGACTCGAATCCGGGAATCCTCCAGGTTTACGAGCCCTGTCTTTTTCACAAACCCCTGCTGGATGGACGCAACCTCATCGATGGCGGGGAAATCGGTGAGCCCAATCACATCCGTATTGCGGCCAACGTGGCGAATTCGACCGAGGGAAGCTGGAATCTCGAAGCCCTCGCGGCCGACCACTGGCGATTCGAGCCCGAGATGGGGGGACATTCGCCCCTTCTGTTCGACGTCAACTACCAGGCGTTCTGCCTCGCCCTCTTCTTGATTGGAAGCGTCGAGCGAATCGAGGTGTGGCAGTCGGAGACTCAACTGAACAACGGGCACACACTCGGCGCGCCCTCCACGGCAATCTGGAAACACTTTCAGCAGACGTGCTTTGGGACGTTTTCGCTGAACTACACGCCGGATCGAACCTTCGACACCTCGCATCCTCCGATCGAGTTCGAGGTCGAGATCAGCGGCTCTCAGGGCAATCTCACCGTGCGCCGCACCCCGTCGCCGGAGCGACACGATACCTCCGTTCGCCTCCAGCGGGATGGACGCACCGTGACGTACAGTCAAAAGGCCGACGCCTACGAGCGGAGTTTCAAGCGCGCGACCCAGAATTTCATCGAGGCTGCCCAAGGGGCCGGCGATCCCCTGCTTCGCGCGAGCGAGGCCAAGCAACTCCTCGTGCTGACGTTGGCCTTCAACGAATCGGCTCGTCACGCTCAGTCGGTGACTCTCCAGCACGGATGACAGCCAACGACCGAGGCGCTGTGCGTCCTCGAGGCTGATACGTATCGTCTCCGTGATCGGTCGGGAGCCGCGCCCCCTCGAGCCCTGCAATCCGAACGAACGGCTTGTCCCGCCGGCCCCTGTTTGGGTTCGTCTTCAGGTACACGTCTCCCTGTGGGGCCCTCCGGCGCGCCCGTGCGCACCGCCCGCCATCAACCGGCCAGTCGCTCGAGGGGATCACCACCCTGAAGACACCGGGCGGTCGGGCGGCTCGCTCCTTCCACACACCTGACAGCTCGCCGCTGCTCCCCATCGATGATCGTCGGCAGTATCGGGCGATATGTTGCGTCATCGGGACGTAAACGGGGCTCCCCGGAGGGCATGTTGGGGGACTCGGGCGATCGTTGCATCCGAACGCATCATGCCTGTATACGAGCATAGGCTCGAGCCCACGGACGGCGGGATATCCCTGTCGTGTCAGCCCAACTCTCGACTGCACATCGAGGAGATCGCCGACTCTGAGCGCACACGTTTTTATGGACTCGACCGATTACGACGATGCTAAAATTCAGGTTCTCGACGAACCCGGGCGATATGCCGTGTTGCTCAATGCCCTCGCCAAGGGATGGTCCGGCGATCTCCACCAGTGCATCCAGAAGCTCGTCCCGTCTCGCGACCTCTATTTGACGGACGACCTCCAACAGGCCGAACGCACGATCGACACGCTCCTCGAGCGCGATTACGACATCCTCTTTACCGGTGGAGGGGATGGGACGATCATGTTTCTGGTCAACGCGCTCGAGCGCCGCATCAGACGGGGCGACATCGACCGTCGAGAGGCCCCGCCCGTCGGCGTGCTCCGCATGGGGTCGGGCAATGCCATCGCGACGTATCTGGGCACGGAGTCGGCGACGGCCAAACTCCGGGCCCTCCGCGCCGGGGCCCCCATTGCGATTCATTCGCTCCATCTGATTCGCGGCTCCGAGCGACTCTTTCCCTTTGCCGGCATCGGTTGGGACGCCGAAATCTTGAACGATTACGAGGATTTCAAAGAGGCTGTGCGCGAGACGGCCATTGAAGACTACGCCACTGGACTGTCGGGCTACGTCGCCGCCATCGGCACTCGGACGCTACCCCGAGTCGTCCGCCAGAGTCCCGTGCGACTCACCGTTCGCAATCGCGGTGAACGCGCCATGAAAGTCGACGCCGACGGCGAGATCGTCGAAACCTACGGTGAGGGAGACGTCCTCTACGACGGACCGGTGCGTACGTGTGCCACGGCGGCCGTCTCGTACTGGGGCTACGGCATTCGGATGTTTCCGTATGCGACTCTCAAACGCCGTTACTTCATGTTGCGTTGTTTCAACGGCACCGTGGGGAGCATCGTGCGCCATCTCCCGTCGTTTTGGCGCGGTCGATTTCCCGAGGGCGGCTGTACCGACTTTCTGGTCCAGGACGTCCACGTCGAAACTCAGGGTCGAGCCATGGCCCATCAAGTCACCGGCGAGGGCGCCGGCTACGAGCGAGACATCGAGTGGCGCATCACCGACCACCCCGTCCCGCTCGCCGTTCCCTTGCATTGAATGCACTCCGTTGTTTCGAGCTCCAGGGCCCGATCGTGGACGAAGACGAGATACGTAGACTCTGTCGGCATTACGATTTTCCGTTGGTCGGCGCGCGCCATACCGGCGACATTCTCATCCTGACTCCCAAATCGCTCGAATCCCTCCCGGAGACTGCCGCGCTCCGGGAACTCGCCGACGCGTTGGACGATGGCGACTGGGCGCACGTGACCTTCGACATACCCGAAGAGGATTCACCATGACGACGACACTGCCCACCTGGAACGAGACGCTGCGCGACAAGGCCGAGACGATACTCGAGGAGATGCGTAACATCGAGCGTCTGGTCGTCGCCTTCAGCGGAGGGGTTGATTCCAGCGTCGTGGCCGCTCTCGCGCATCGGGCGCTCGGAGACGGTGCGACGGCCGTGACGGCGGTCAGCGAGACCCTCCCCGACCGCGAGCTCGAGGAGGCCGAAGCAGTCGCTCGTGAAATCGGCATCCGGCACGAAAAGATGCCCTTCAGCGAGCTCGACGATCCCAATTTTCGAGCCAATACCTCGTCGCGATGCTTCTTCTGTCAGTCGATGCGGTTCGAACAGCTCGAGGCCATCGCCGACCAGCTCGGCTGTGAGACACTCGCTTCGGGCACCAACGCTTCGGACCGCGGCGATCACCGACCCGGACTGGAGGCGATGGAGCAGCGCGACGTCTACCAGCCCCTTCTGACGCACGACATCGACAAGGAGGGCGTCCGGGCGCTGGCCCGCGAGCTCGGGCTCTCGGTCTGGGACAAGCCGGCCAAAGCCTGTCTCTCCTCGCGCATCCCCCACGGGCTGGAAGTGACGGCGTCGGCGCTCGAACGGATCGAGGCAGCCGAAGACGTCCTCCACAAACGCAATTTCCGCCAGTATCGGGTGCGAGATCACGACGGACTCGCCCGTATCGAGGTAGGAGCTGACGAATTGGACCGCCTGCTTGATCCCGAGAACCTGCCCGAGATCACCAAACGTATCCGTGAGACGGGCTTCGACGAAGTGACCGTCGACATGGCGGGCTATCGCACTGGAAGCCTCAATCCCGATGACGCCTAACTTGCTCGAGAGATTATCATGACTGACGACATTCGCCAGATACTTCGAGATTACAAAGCGGGTGAGGTCGACGAAGAGCACGTGATTCAGAGGTTGGTTCGCCAGCCATTCGAAGAGCACATGCTCGGTCGTTTCGATCACCACCGCGAGGCCCGCACCGGCATCCCCGAGGCCATCCTCGCCGAGGGCAAAAACCCCGAGGAGGTCGCCGACATCTTCGAGACCTATCTCGAGCGCGACGAGCAGTTGATGGCGACGCGCGTGACCGATGACATCCTCGCGGCCCTCGAGGGGATCGACGATGAGTTACACCACTACGAGGAGGCGCACATCGTCTCGACGACGGCCCCCAATCCCGACGATGAGCGCCACCGGGTGCTGGTCGTCTCGGCCGGCACGCTCGATCGACCGGTCGCCCGCGAGGTATCGGTGGCGGCCGAACTGCTGGGCAA
>JAQCND010000355.1 GCA_028274765.1 Bradymonadaceae bacterium | reverse complement strand
TTGATCCGATACGTTTGCATGGTGAGGTCGACTCCATCTCAGGGTGCGGGGCTACAGGCCCCGTGATGAGTAGCTTAGCGTTGGGGTCGGCCTCATTTTTTTTGAGGAGCGGCCGACCCTGCAACAGCCGCGCGCTACATCACCATCTGAGATATCCCCAAGGCGATCGCATTAGAGGTATAAGCAACACATTCACGGTTCGACCTCCGTCAGGTCGCCTCCATTCGTCCGTCAAGGAGTTGCTGAAGCCATATGCCAGCAGGGATGCTGGCGCTCCGAACCCATATCGAGTCGATTCGGGGGCCTGACTCCGGAGCGCCGGCTTCCAGCCGGCTCATATCCGCGATCATTCAATCCTTATGCGATCGCCCTGGAGATACCCCAAAACAATCGCATTAGACGTATAGACGACACGGCGAAGGGTTTTTTCTCCTTCGGCGTGCGTTTTATCGGCCAGCAAGGGTGCTGGCGCTTCAAGAGAGAGCTCGAGGTCGTCTATGGCCTGACGCCTCTCTGGAGCGCCGGCTCCCAGCCGGCCGAGAACGGAGTGGACGCATTCAAATGCGATTGCCTTGGAAGACACCCGTCAGGACCATCGCACGAGAGTTCGAGCCTCGACGGACGGGAACCGTCGAAAAGAACGGCGCTCCGTTTCCTCAACCTCATGTCCCAGAGGACGTCTGGCCGAGAAGACGAGGATACGATCGACCGGCATCGGTCATGTTGCCGGACTCTGCTGGGGGGGAGGCTGGTCGGGGGTTAGAAACTTGCTCAACTCCAGGAGGTGTTCGAGGTTGTGGACGTCCTCGCCGAGGATTGGGACGAGCTGGAGGAGTTCTTGACCGACGCGGTCGGCCAGATCGTCGATCGACTGGCGGTCTCGGTTGGCGAGTCGGGCCAGGGAGGCGTAGTGATCCTGCATCTGGTCGGAAATCACATCGAGTTCATCGTGGTTCAGATTGTCCTCGGTGCGTTCGGCGAGGAAGGCTCGCAGTTCGCTGGCCCCGATATCGTCCAGATCGGAGCTCGCAAAGGGAGGCGTGACACGATTGACGATGAAAGCGCGGGCCTGCTGCTCGATTTCCTCGAGTTTTTGATGGAAGTGAAAGACCTCTTCGACGCGCCGGGGGGCGGCCGTGGTGACCAACAAGAAGTGCGTATCCGGGGCGCGCAGGATGTACTCGATGACCTCGCTGCGTTCCTTGAGGGTATCTTGGAGGTAGTGAAAGGTATCGAAAAACTCCACCAGGTCGTCGACGAACTCCTGGCCGGTCACCTTGGCCAACAGCTTCAGGACGACCGATCCTGGATTGAAAATCTTGCCCAAAAAGCCCGTCGAACTCGACGAGTCAGGAAGAAACCACTTCATGATTCGTCGATCGAAAAACTGGCTCAGGCGCTTCGGAGCTTGGAGAAATTCGATGGCGCTCGTCGTCGGCGGGGTATCGAGGACGACCAGATCGAAGTGACCGTCGGTGTAGATGTCGTGGAGTTTATCGAGCGCCGCATACTCCTGCATCCCGTGGAGCGTCGACGACAGAAGCTGGTAGATGTTGTTGTCTTTCGAGCGCTGGGCGGCCCCCTTGTCTGGAGCGGCCCGGTCGACAAGATCCTCGAAGGTCTGCTCTTGGTCGAGCATCATCGCCCACAGCTCGCCCTCGTCGGATTCGCCTTGCGGCAAACCCTCGAGGTCAATGCGCTGAGGAGTGTTGGTGAGCTCCGAGAGGCCGAGACTGTTGGCAAGGCGCCTGGCGGGATCGATAGTCAACACGATCGCTTTGCGTCCCATGAGCACCGAGCGGAGGCCAAGCGCAGCCGCGGTCGTCGTCTTCCCGACACCGCCGGGGCCACAGCAGACGAGGAGGCGACCGTCTCGAATGAGTTCGGTCAGGGGGGAGTCGGAGTTTCGGTCGTACATCGCGGGAGGGGAGGCGTGCGAAGGGTCAAGAGGCGATCGAGTCGAGCGACTCCTCGCGTTCTCCGAGTAAGTAGTCGGTGACGCACTCGACTACGCCGCCTCCGTCGGATTCGTAGAAAACCGGGATTTCGGAGACGGGAGCCCGGAGCTCGTTGCGGAGCATGTTTAGGTAACGAGCATCGCGGTCGTGCCAGTCTAAGGCGAGGACATTGCCCGCGATGATGCGTTCGACGACCTCTTGCTGAGAGGGTTGGGTGGTAATGGCCGACGAGAGGAGTTCGTCGCGATCGAGATCCGAGAGGAGGCGATCGAAAGACCGTCGCTGCTGGGTCCCGAGTGGGGCACGATGCATCATGTTGGCGAAGGCCATGGTCAAGCCGCGATCGAGTCGATCCCAGAGTTTGGTCTCGAGTTCAATCGTCTCGTTGACCGGCATTTCTTCGGGGAGGCAGACCGCGCAGACGGCGGTTTCGTCGGGATTGGCGATGCGATCGGCGAGTTGACCAGCACGCTCGGCGACTGGCCCGACGCGGAAGAGGTCTTCGAAGGTTCGGGGGACGCCGAGGAAGGTGACGGCGTGCCCGCTGGCGGGCAGATCGACGAGGATGCGATCCCATCGATGGCTGCCGTCGACCGTCTCTTCGAGATACTCCCAGAGTTTGTCGAGCAGGGCACACTGATGGCCGCCGGGAGCGGCGTCGAAGAAGACACGAGCGACGCGATTGTCGACGAGTCGCGACACGACGCGTCGACTCGGGACGAACCGCGAGAGCGTGTCGATGAAACACTCCGATTCGTCGAGTTTGAGCGCACAGAGGGAGTCGTCGACTTCCGTGATCGCGCCCTCGCCGAGATCGACATCGAACAAATCCTCCATGGCGGAGTAGGCGTCGATCTCGGCGACGAGAGTCCGTTCGCCGCGCCGGGCGAAGGCGCGGCCGAGCGCGGCGACGGTCGTACTCTTCCCGACCCCTCCTTTACCAGTCACGAAAATCCATCGATTGTCGTCGAGGGGCTCGAGCATCACGGAGATGTCGGGAGGTTGTCAGACAACGAGACGACAGCGAGCGCGCCGGGGACCTCAGGGCTCCTCGACCTCTTGGTCGGCCGCCGGCTGGGCCTCGTCGTCGGCGTCGGAGTCGGAGGTGTTTTCGGCCTCGTCGTCGGAGTCGGAGGCATCTTCGGCCTCGTCGGCGGATTCGGAGGCCTCGTCGGCGGATTCGGAGGCATCTTCGGCCTCGTCGGCGGATTCGGCATC
>JAQCND010000351.1 GCA_028274765.1 Bradymonadaceae bacterium | reverse complement strand
ATCAAGAAACTCCGCAAAAAATGGCGCGAGGGCGACCCCGTTCGATGGACGAAAGTCCACGACATGCCGGATCATGTGCAGTTCAGCCACCAGCCCCACATGCTCGAGGGCATCAGCTGCCAGAAGTGTCATGGTCAGATTCCGAAGTCCTCGATCGACAAGGGGCCCGGTCAGGTCGACCGCGTGGAGGTCTCGAATCGATTCAACATGGGATGGTGCGTCAACTGTCACCGCAAGGACAAAAACAACGCTCCGGTCGACTGCGCCACCTGCCACTACTGATTGTTTGTACGGGCGCAGTTCCGTTCGACGGGAGAGTCGGCGGCGTATCCGTCCGACGCATCATCCCTACCATTCAACGTACGACGCATCGCCATGACGATGAATGACGACGACACACAACCCGACGATGGGCCGGAGCATCCGGAAGCAGACGCGTCGGACCAGCAAGACGACGAACTCCCGGACCATACCGAACCTCAACCGGGGGCCGCCGTCAAAGCGACGCGAAGCGAAGATGGAGGGCTGTCGGTCAGTTTCTCCGACGGCTCGAGCGATCTCGAAATGTCGCGCCGTGAATTCTTGCGGGTCTCGGGCGTTGCGACGGCTTCAGCGGCCATGTCGGGGGTCAACTGTCGCTATCCCAAGGAAGAGATCGTCCCCTACGTCGATCGCCCCGAGCAGAATCGTCCCGGTCAGGCCGAGTATTATACTTCGGTCTACGACGACGGGTCCGGGCACCACGGCATCCTCGTCAAGACGCGCTCCGGTCGACCCATCAAGCTGAAGGGCAACCCCGACCATCCGATCAACGAAGGCTCGCTGTCGGCCCGGGGCGAGGCCGCCCACCGGCGCCTCTACGATCCCGACCGCGCCGAATCACCGAAGGCTATCGAGGGGCGCGACCAGTATCGCGATCTAAACTGGAAGCAGCTCGACGAGAAAGTCGTCGCTGCCCTCGAAGGCGCCGCCTCGGTTCGCATTCTGACCCGGGGGACCACCGGGAGTGCGTCGGAGGGACTTCTCGGTGAGATTGCCGATCGTGCCTCGGATATGGACGTCGCTCACTACGAGTGGGAGCCGCTGACTTCGGAGGCGCTGCAGTCAGCCAGCGATCAGTGCTTCGGCTCGCGACACGTCCCGCACTATCACTTCGACCGGGCAGACGTCATCATCTCGCTCGGCAGTGATTTTCTGGGGTCGTGGCACTCGCCGACCGAATTTACCGGTGACTGGGCCGACAACCGCGATCCCAACGAGGAGATGAGTCGTCTCGTGGCCTTTGAGGGGCACATGACGATGACCGGCTCCAACGCCGACGATCGCTACCGGGTGCGACCCTCGAACCTCGTCTACGTGGCGCTCGCCCTGGCTCACGAGGTCATTCTCGAACATGGACATGGTTCTTTCGCCGACGACTCGGCCATCCAGTCGGCCCTCGAGCCCTTTGCGCCGGCGGCAGTCGCCGAGGCGATCGGACCGGAGCGGCTGACCGGCGACGAGGTCGAGTCGCTCGAAGACGTATTGGTGGCGCGGGCCGAGGAGCTGGTCGAGCACGCCGGATCCGGGCTGGTCGTCGCGGGGAGTTCGAGCCGCACGGCCGACGGAATCTCGCTGGAATCGGCGGTCAACCTCCTCAATGCGGCGCTCGGCAACGAAGGCGAAACGATCGAACGTGCCCGACCGTCTCAGCAAGACACGGGGAGCTTCGAGGATCTCCAGACACTCGTCGACGAGATGCAATCCGGCGAAGTCGACGTCCTGATCGTCGACGGGGCCAATCCCATCTATTCGGCCCCCCCCGAGCTGAGCGTCGAGGAGGCGATGGGGAATGTCGACATGGTCGTTTCCACCCACGATCGCATCAACGAGACAGCTGCCCGGGGTGATCTCCTAGCGACCGGCAACCACTTCCTGGAATCGTGGGGCGATGCCGAGCCGTACTCGGGGCTCCACTCGATTCAGCAGCCGGCGATCCAGCCGCTCTACGAAACACGGGCCTTCGAAGAGAGTCTGATCGTCTGGTTCGGTCAGAGCGGAATCGTCTCCAACCTCCAATCGTATCTCGAGGGTCCCGAAGACCCGAACCCCGGCGGCAAGGAGGAGGGCGACGACATCTCGAACGTCGGCCCCAACGTGCCGTACGACCCCGGCGCCTGGTACCGCTACATCCGAGATCACTGGAAACAGGAGATGTTTCCGGCGGCCAACGCCCTCGCCGATTTCAGGACCTTCTGGCAGGGTGTCCTCCAGGAGGGGGTCTGGAAAGGGCCCGAAGATCACAAGGGAAGCGAGCCGGCATTTCGGCCGGAGGCCGCCGTCGAATCGCTGCCCGATGACATCCCGGAGGCCGGTTCGGGCGATCCCGGTGATCTATCCTCGAAAGAGCTGCACATGTTCGCCACCGTGCCGATGTACGACGGTCGGCACGCCAACAACGGTCACCTCCAGGAACTGCCGGATCGCATCACCAAACACACCTGGGGATCGTACGTCCTCGTCAGTCCGACGACCTATCGCGAGGCCGACCTCGAGCAGGGAGACGTGCTCGAGATCGAGCCGGCCGACAGCGACGAGACACTCGAATTTCCCGTCATCGTCCAGCCCGGCATGCACGACGACGTCGTGGCCGTGCCGGTTGGATACGGACGCACTCACGCCGGCGTCGTCGGCAACGACATCGGCGAAAACGCCTTCTACTTCTCGCAGTTCGACGACGGCCAGCAGGTGTTGAGCGGGATGGAGGCCGAGCTAACACCGACGGGCGACAACCAAGAGATGTCGATCGTCCAAGGGGCTCAGGTCCTCGATATCCACGAGCGACCCATCCTGCCGACGGCAACGCTCGATGCCTACGAAGACGACGATCACGCCGGCGTCGGGGCTCACCCGCCCGGCAAGGGACTCTGGGATGCCCACGACTACGACCTCAAGTGGGGCATGTCGATCGATCTCTCCACCTGCACCGGCTGTGGCGCCTGTGTGACGGCCTGTCAGGAGGAGAACAACGTCCCGGTCGTCGGGCGCAAAGGGGTCCTCGAGGGCCGAGAGATGCACTGGCTCCGGATCGACCGATACTACCTCCTTCCCTCGAAAGATCAGAATCCCGAGCTCCACGAACAGCGCGAGGATCTGACCGACGACCCGATGTACGGCGAGCGTCCGCTCGAGGCCTTCGCCCGGGAGTATCCCGAGGAGTTCGACAATCCGCCGACGCGGATGGAACCGATGCTGTGCCAGCACTGCGAGCGAGCGCCCTGCGAGACGGTCTGCCCGGTCGCAGCGACGACGCACAGCGAGGACGGTCTCAACCAGATGACCTACAATCGGTGCGTCGGCACGCGGTATTGCGCCAACAACTGCCCCTACAAGGTGCGGCGCTTCAACTGGTTCAACTACTCGAGCGATCGCCGCGACTCGATGGCCTCGGACGTGACGCCGGAGCTCGACGAGCACGGTCGTCTCAACATCGCCGAGCCGCTGCCGATGAGCCTCAACCCCGACGTGACGGTCCGCTCGCGGGGCGTCATGGAAAAATGTACGTTTTGTGTCCAGCGGATCCGGCGTGCAAAGTGGCAGAAAAAAGAGGAAAATCGCGATCACTTCCGCGAAGACGACGTCAAGACGGCCTGTGAGGAAGCCTGTCCGGCAGGAGCGATCGAATTTGGCGCACTCGTTCAGGAGGGCGCCGACGAGAAGCACCAGGTCCAAAAAGATCACGAAAGTCCGCGCGCTCTCGCGGCACTCAGCAGCCTCAACACCAAGCCGTCGGTCGCTTATCTGACCGACGTTCGCAACACACGCCAGCGATCGTCTCGCTCACAGGGTGGGCACGGCGGCGGCCATGGCGACTCCAAGAGTGAGGGCTCTCATGGCGAGGGCTCGCACGGCGAGGGGAACCACGGCGGCTCCAAGTCGCACGGCGAAGGCCATGGTGGTGGCGACCACGGCGGCGGCAACCACGAGAGTGGCGGCCACGGCAGCGGTAGTCATGAATGATGGCGCGCTCGACTGAATTCGACGGCTCTTTTGATGACGCAATGAACCGACCCGAAGTGCAATGACGATGGAGAACGAAGAACTCGAGGGACGACCTCAGTATCAGGAGGGCGAAGGCCCGCTCGGCGGTCCCAAGGCCGAGCGCGAGCCTCTCGTCACCGGCGGCAACAGCTACTCGGACGTCAGCGACGACATCGCGCGTCACACCGAGGAGTTCCCCACCAAGCTCTGGTGGATGGCCTTCGTGCCGAGTGCACTGTTGATGAGCTTCTTCTTCGTCTGTCTGGTGGTCGTCATCAGCACCGGGATCGGCACGACCGGCATCAACCACCCGGTGGGCTGGGGCGTCTTCATCGTCAACTTCGTCTTCTGGATTGGCATCGGCCACGCCGGTACGCTGATCTCGGCGATTCTCTATCTGTTCCGCCAGACCTGGCGGACGGCGATCAATCGCTCGGCGGAGGCAATGACGATCTTCGCCGTCATGGTCGCCGGCATCTTTCCGGCCCTCCACACCGGACGCCCCTGGTTTGCCTACTGGCTCTTTCCACTTCCCAACGGTCGCGGTCCCCTGTGGATCAACTTCAACAGTCCGCTGGTCTGGGACGTCTTTGCGGTGACGACGTATCTGACGATCTCGGCGGTCTTCTGGTACATCGGGCTCCTTCCCGATCTGGCGACCATCCGGGATCGCGCCGAACACCCGTGGCGCAAGAAACTCTACGGGTGGCTGGCCCTGGGCTGGACCGGGAGCGGCCGCGCCTGGCGGCACTACGAGTCGGCGTATCTGATGCTGGCGGGGCTGGCGACGCCGCTGGTGCTGTCGGTTCACACGATCGTGTCGTTCGACTTCGCGGTCTCGCAGATTCCCGGTTGGCACACGACGATCTTTCCGCCTTACTTCGTCGCCGGCGCCATCTTCTCCGGCTTTGCAATGGTCCTGAGCCTCGTCATCATCATGCGCGCCGTCTTCAATCTCAAGGATTATGTGACGCTCAATCACATCGAGGTCATGGCCCGCGTGTTGATTGCGACCAGCTGCGTGGTCGGCATCGCATACGTGACAGAGTTTGCCATCGCGTACTACTCCTCTGAATTTGGCGAGCGATTCCACTTCTCCAACCGGATTTACGGACCCTACTGGTGGGCGGCCGTGTTGATGTACGGCAACAACGTCTTCGTCCCCCAGCTCCTGTGGTTCAAGAAAGTTCGACGCAATCTCGCTGCGGTCTTCGTCATCTCTGTGCTGATCAACATTGGCATGTGGTTCGAGCGGTACGTCATCTTCGTCGTCTCCCTGCACCGAGACTTCCTGCCGAGCTCCTGGGGACTGTACGAGTTCCAGTGGGTCGACTGGGGGTTGACGATCGGATCGTTCGGGATGTTCATGACATTCTTCTTGCTGTTCTGCCGCATCCTGCCGACGATCAGTATCGCCGAGGTCAAAAGCGTGATGGACCCCGACGAAGTCGAGGCCGCTCGAGACACCGACAGCGACGACACCAAGGAGGCATCCCATGAGTAACGACGACGAGCCCAGACCGGAGACCTCCGGTTCGGACGCCGACGCCTCCTCCAATGAAGAGGCGTCATCCGAGGACAGCGTCTCCGAAGAGATCTCGACGCCCGACGACTCGAAGGGCGACCAGAAGGTCGAGAAGTCCGAGTCGGACGCATCCTCCGACGAGGCGTCATCCAACGCATCCGATGATGCAGATGACGATTCGGGAGCTGACACGCTCGAAGACGATGACGACGCCGAGGCGAAAGAGACGTCGGACTCCGACGATGGGGCCGATGAAAGCGACGAGGGGGAGGTCCCCGACGCCGACGCGGACGACGAGACGCCCACGTCCGATGATGACGATGACACGGCCTCGGACGATACGACCGAATCGGGCGACGAAGACACCGAGAATGACGCCGAAGATGGAGACGACTCGGAGGCGGCATCGGACGATGCATCGGAGACCTCCGACGACGAAGTCGACGAGACGGATGACGTCAACGCCGATGCGGACGATGAGTCCGAAACCGACGACGAATCATCGGACGGGACAGGCGGTCCGGCCGACGCCATAGACGGTAAAGACGATGGCGACGACTCCGATGTCGATCCCGTGCCGGTTGCAGCCGACGGGGAGGGGCCCATCCGCGGGATCGCCGCCTTCTTTCACCGGCCCGATGATCTCCTCGATGCCGCCCGCGAGGCCCGCGACTCGTCGTACGATAAATTCGATACCTTCTCGCCGTTTCCCGTCCACGGAATCGAAGAAGCCATGGGAATCGGACGCTCCTGGATTCCCTGGGTGACGTTCAGCGCCGGAATGGTTGGATTTCTCACGGCGTGTGCCCTGCAGTTCGGGACGATGACCTACGACTGGCCCATGATCATCGGCGGCAAGCCTTATGCGCCCTGGCCGTCGTTCGTGCCGGTCATGTTCGAGCTGACCGTCCTGATCGGCGGCGTCACGACGGCGATGGTAATGCTGAAGGCCGCCGGCTGTTTCGAGTCGGCCGACGTCATCGATCCCAGTCTGACCGACGATCGATTCGCCCTCTGGATTTCGTCCGACGACCCGCGCTTCGAGGTCGACAAGATCATCGACTTCATGGAGACACTCGAACCGGTCGAAGTCCGAACGATTCGCGAAGACGAATGAGGCTCATGCAGCACTCGACTCGCTCATACATCCATCGGTTTGCCCGATTCGCATGCGTGGCTCTCCTCGCCTGGGGCGGGAGTGCCTGCGTCGAACTCGGCCTTCCAGCCGGGGACAACCGGACCCACGCGCCGATCATCCCGATCTTCGGGATGCACGGCGATCCGGCGATCGAAGATCAGCAGGCTCAGCCTCTCATGAAGGAACCAGCCGATCGCATGCGGTATCCTCCGCCCAAAGTCATCTCGCGCGACTACCGGTCGACCCCTCGCGTCTACGGCGAGGAGGCGGCCAAGTTTCGCAATCCGGTGGCCGTGACGGATTCGTCATTGCGGTACGGCAAAGTGGCCTATGAGCGGGCCTGTGCCTCCTGTCACGGCAAGCTCGGTAAGGGAAACGGACCCGTCGCCGCCGAGATGGCTAACGGGGGTGTGGCAGTGCCATCGCTGGTCAACGATCGCGTCCGTGACTTTTCAGATGGCCACATCTACCAGGTCATCTCGCACGGGACGAGTACCGGCAAGATGTGGTCCTACAAAAGTCAGGTCAAACCCACCGAACGCTGGGCGGTCGTCAACTACGTGCGAGCCCTCCAGCGCGTGCAGTATCCCGAACCCTGGGACCGCAAGATCAACTGAACGACGCTCGACGAGACGTACGCAGCAAGTCACCCGGACACCTAGCGACCACGAGCGAACATGTCCGACGCCAACGACCATCGCGACGACATCACTCCGCCCAAGGAGTTCGAGCTCCCCGACTGGTTCAATCTCGTCGCGGGAGCTCTGACGCTGATCGGACTCGCCGCCTTTCTGGGCGGGCTCTTCGGGTTCGACGATCCGAGGCGCGCCTGGCAGGCGTATCTGATCGGACACTGGTTTACCTTCAGTCTGGGACTGGCCGGCGCTTTTCTCGTCGCCATTCACTATGTGACCAAGGCCGGCTGGGATACCTCGATCCGCCGAATCCCCGAGGCGTTTGCCATGTATCTCGGTCCGGCCGCGATCTTCAGTGCCATCGCCCTCGCCGGGGCCGAGCACATTCTGCCGTGGATCGAGTTTCTCGCCGGCGACGGCCACGGGGGCGGCGACGTCCCCCACTACGTCCATCTCTTCCTGGAGAAGAAGAGTGGGTTTCTCAACTGGACGGGCCTGGCCGCTACCAGCGTGGTGGCGCCTGCCGCCATCTTCGGGCTTTCGTACTGGATTCGACGCAAATCGATCGAGCAAGATGAGACCGCCGATCCCCAGATTACCGAGACCCAGAAGAGTCTCAGTACGCTCTATCTGTGGGTCTTCGTCATCGGGTTCTCGCTGCTGAGCTGGTACTGGCTGATGTCGATCGAACCCATCTGGTTTAGCACGATGTTCCAGGTCTATACGTTCGCCGCCCTCTTTCAGACGGGACTGGCGCTGACGACGATCATCGTGCTGGTGCTCAACGAGCGGGATTACTTCGGCGATTTCGTCCACACTCACCAGATTCACTCGCTGGGGCAGCTGGTCTTCGCGTTCACCGTCTTCTATGCTTACGTGACGTTCTGCCAGTTCCTGCTGATCTGGTACGCCAACAAGCCCATCGAGGGCCACTGGTACGTCCACCGCATCATGGACGTCGGGGGCTGGCACTGGTTCATCGGGTTCTGGCTGGTCAAATTCATCATCCCGTTTTTCCTGCTGCTCCCGCAGGACATCAAGAAAAACGCCAAGAATATCCTCTTCTACGTCTGCATCCTGCTGGTCTTCGCGCAATTTGGCGAGATCTGGTACTGGGTCTCGTTTGCGCCCGACAGCGTCGACCCGGGAGCCC
The DNA here is from genome assembly GCA_028274765.1 of Bradymonadaceae bacterium. Classification (GTDB taxonomy): domain Bacteria; phylum Myxococcota_A; class Bradymonadia; order Bradymonadales; family Bradymonadaceae; genus CAJXPB01. The sequence goes on along the minus strand of JAQCND010000351.1, from coordinate 6,746 downwards.
ACGACCTGGTTCAGATCGCGACGCCGTGGCTCGAGTTTCTGGTGACGCTCGGCTTCTTCGGCGTCTTCATGTGGACGGTCGGGTGGGCGCTGTCGTCGGCGAAACTCATTCCCATCAACGATCCCTTTCTCCACGAGACGCTTCCGCACGGACATCACGACGACGATGAACACTGACGACGACGGCGGCCCAAGCCGCCGCTCCGTCTCTCGACGATCGCTCAACCGTTCGAACTGGCCGCAGAGTAGAGACATGACACATCGACAACTCCAACTCGCAGTGGCGACTCTCGTGGTCGGTGCCAGCGTGCTGGCGCTCAGCTCGACCGCCGCCGCCCAGGGCATCGGCGTCGATACGCTCGAACGCATGATAGTCCCGACCGATCGCCGCTTAGAGAGGGGAGAACGCATTTATGAGAGTCAGTGCTCGGGGTGCCATGGCAAAGATGGCAAGGGGCTCGAGCAGGGCTATCCAGTGGACAAATACAACCATGCGGCCCCCGACCTGACGGAGGCGCAGTACCGCTACGGGGGCGGGCCGATCCAGGTCTACAACACCATCACGCAGGGATTGCCCGACGACGCCTACCACCCGGTGTTTACGGACGTTCTCCGCTATCAGGAGCGATGGGCCGTCACGCATTATGTCCGTTCGCTCGGGCCGACCGAGGGGATGACCGACCCGAAAGACGTCGTCGCCTCGGCCAAAGAAGCCGCTCGAAACGGACGCTGCGATCCAAACGTCATGCAGGATATCTAGACAAACATCGGTCAATTTCTCGAGTTCAAGGGCCAAGATCAGCTCAAACAGGGACGTAAACTCTACACGGAACAGGCCTGCAATTCGTGCCATGGCAAAGAGGGAAAAGTCATGGATGCCATGGAGAATCTCGAGATTCCCCCCCGTAACTTTCACAAGGACAAGGCTGAAAATTGGCATCGATCGCCGAACCCCCTCGGTATCTTTTTGACGCTGACCAATGGAGCGCGCGGTCAGATGCGTGGCTACTCGAATAGTCTCAATCCCGAGGAGCGCTGGGCGCTGGCTCACTTCATCCTCGAAGAATGGGTCCCCGACGAAAACCAGACGGAGACCACCCAGGCCGACCTTCGCAACCTGTGTCGGCAGCGCAGTCAAGTTGCCCCCCCGACGCCGCTGACCGGTCGCGAGGACTTCGAGAGTCCCGAAGAGGCCATCCAGCACGCGATGGACCGACTCGCCGCCGACGCCCCGGAAGACCGCGAGATTCAAATCGAGCGTTACGGAGACGTCCAGTTGTCGGCCAACGCCGACGCGAAGCGCGGACGCGAGGTCTATGGCGAACAGTGCGCGAGCTGTCATGGAAGCAGCGACGAAGAGGCCAAATTCCCGGGTAAGACGCTCGGACCGGCCGCTGCTCATCGCGCGCCGAACCGCGAGACTCAGGCCCCGACGCTGTATCTCGACGTGCGTCCTCTCAAGAGGGGCCATGCCGGGGGGACGTATCGAGACTTCTCGCGTCGGGCCATGGGCGGCGTGCACGCCACCCTGCCGGAGGCCGCCTCGCTGAACATGCTGGGCGAGCGCGACTGGAAGGACCTTCAGGCCTATGTCGCCAAGGCCGACGGCGACGCCAACATCACGCGCCAGCCGCCCTCGAAGCCCTCTTCGGACAACGAGGGCTCGAGGGGCGAGGATGACGCCGACGACACGACGGATGCCTCCGATGAGGCGTCCGACAATCGGGAATCGCCCGACGCGCCGGCCTCGAACGACAGCGCCTCCAATTCGAGCGCCGAGTGAGTCCGCCTCTGCCCGGAACTCCCGGCGGGCCCAACCGGCTCGGCATTTGACAGGGCCGCACGCCCGCGATAGATACGATTTCCGCTCGGGTAGTTTCATTCCCCTACCTGCAGGGTTGGCTCGGGCGCTCTCGATCCCCGACACGAGGGATCGACCCTCAATCGCGCCTCCGCCATTCGTCTCGTTTCAACGACGAAGAGAGACGATGCGACGCGGGGCGCGAGACGTGGTTTGTGACAGCAAAATCAATCGGCTCTGCCGCTGGCGGAGTGCGACGGAATGTCCCCTCGGGTTCCAGTCGTTTTGGACCCGAGCGGGCTGGATTCCACTATACGCTCAACAGCCGATACGATGCGTCTCAACACGTACCTACCTCATCGCGTTCGCAAGTATCTCCCCCTTGCACTCACCGTCGTCGGATTGCTGATGATTCCGACGTTGGCGTGGGCGATCCCCGGTTCCGGAGAATTCGTCTCCGGAGCTTCAGCGGGCGGCGAAAAGATCACGCAGCTCTACAACACCATCGCCAAGATCTGCCTGGGAATTCTGATCGTCGTCGAGGGGATCTTGCTGTTTGTCATCATCAAGTTCCGACGCACGTCCGAGGACGAGCAACCCGAAGCCGTCCACGGCAACCTCCAGCTCGAGGTCGGCTGGACGCTGGCGGCGCTGTTGATTCAGATCTTCATCGGATGGAAGTCGGTCGATGTCATGTTCGACGTCGAGACCGATCCCACGACGGTGAAGAGCGAATCCAATCCGGAACTGCTCGTCGAGGCCATCGCGTGGCAGTGGGATTGGAAGTTTCGGTATCCGTCTCAGACCTTCAACGGCGAGGAATTCGAGACCTTTACGTCCGACGATCTCGTCGTGCCCTCCAACACGAAAGTCGAGCTGGACGTGACCTCGCGAGACGTCCTGCACTCGCTGTACGTCCCGGCGCTCGGCGTCAAGATCGACGCGGTGCCGGGCCGTTTCAACTACTGGTGGTTCAGCGCCGAGGGGCCGACCGCGCTGCCGGACGTCGGCGAGAAGGCGACGCGCAAGGAGAATCCGCGCTCGCAGAAGAAGCTCGTAACGACGCGGTCCGACGTGCCGGACTTGATGCCCGATACGATCTTGCCCACCGAGAGCCCCTACACGGAGACGACCGAGAGCGGCTATCAGCAGGTCGATTACCTGGGAGAATCTCGGGCTACCCCCGAACAGTCTCCCTATCAGAAGTATAATGCTATCGAATATGTCGGCATGTGTACGGAGCTCTGCGGCAAGGGCCACTGGGACATGTATTTCCGCACGGTGGCGATGACGCGCTCGAGTTTTGCGGACTGGATCGAAGACAAAAAGAATCCGGGGGCGGTCGAGACCAACGGCAAGAAGCTCTATGCATCGGAATGTCAGACCTGCCACGGCGAGCAGGGTAAGGGCAATCCACCGAGCTATCCGCCCCTCCGCAACACCAAGTGGACCAACGACAAAGAGGGCGACGACATCACCGTCGAGGATCACATCGAGATCGTCTTGATGGGCAGCAACGCCGAGTCGCTCAAGGGCCCGACGACCGTCAAAGGCGTCACATACGGCGGTGACGCCATGACCTACAGCGGCCAGAACAGCGGCCTCTACGACGAGCAGGTCGCCGCCATCGTTAACCACGAGCGCCAGAAGAGCTGGAACAACGACGGGGTGACGGTCAATGCCGAAGACGTCGCCAAGGTGCGAAAAGACCTCGGCTTTGAGCCCAAACCCGCCCCCAAGCCCGGCCAGATCGCCCAAGACAAACTGATGACCGAGGGCGAGAAGCTCTACAGCGGGAGCTGTGCCTCTTGCCACGGCGAAGACGGCAAAAACGGCCCCGAGGTGCCGAACGTCGCGGGCAGCGGAGCCGTCATTGGCGGGAGCGCCAAGTCACTCGTCAAGACGCTCGTCCAAGGCCAGGATACAGATGCCCCCGGCTTCCAGCCACCCGTGGGCCGTAACATGACGAATCGCGAGCTCGCCGCCGTGTTGACCTACATCCGGCAGTCTTGGGGCAACGAAGCGAGTCCCATCCAGCCGGGCGAAGTCCAAAAGGCGCGCCAGCAGCTCGACGGTTCGAGTCGCTGATCGTGGCTCGCCGCTCACACGAAGTCTGCGATACGTAGCTAGCCAACTCCGTCAGACGGAGCAGGACCATGAGCACGACACAGGCCAAAGGATTTCTCTCTCCTTCGACCGAGAAAGCCGAAGAGTCCTTTCTCTGGTACCTCAAGGAGTGGTTTTGCACGACCGACGCCAAGCGCATCGGCATCATGTACATGGCGTTTGGCGTGCTGATGGGCATCATCGGGGGCGCTCTCTCGATGCTCATCCGGATCGAGCTGATGCAGGCGGGTCCGGACATCATGAGCGACACGTTCTATGCGACGCTCCCGGGGATGCATGCGACGCTGATGATCTTCTTCTTCATCATTCCGATCTTCACCGGAGTGGCCAACTTCGTGGTGCCGCTCCAGATCGGCGCCCCGGACATGGCGTTCCCCAAACTCAATCTCGCCGGCTTCTGGATTCTGCCGCCGGCGGGGTTCATGGTTCTATCCGCCTACCTCGTGCCGGGGGGCGCCCCGGGCTTCGGGTGGACGGGGTATCCGCCTCTGTCCGTCCAGGCCTCGATGGGGGCCGACCTCTGGATCGCCGGTATTATTTTGGTCGGAACGAGTTCGACGATGGCGGCGGTCAACTTCCTGTCGACCGTCTTCAACATGCGCTGCAAGAACATGACGCTGTTCCAGATGTCGCTCTTTACCTGGTCGCTGGTCGTGACCTCGTTTCTGATTCTGGCCTCGACCCCGGTACTGACGAGCGCACTGATGATGCTGGAGCTTCAGCGGACGTTCCCCGCCGCCTTCCACTTCTTCGATCCGGCAGGTGGCGGTGACCCGATTCTGTATCAGCACCTCTTCTGGTTCTATTCGCATCCGGCGGTCTACATCATGATTCTCCCCGGATTCGGACTCATCAGCGAGGTCATCCCGACCTTTTCGCGCAAGCCAATTTTCGGATATCCGGTCATGGCCTGGTCGATGATCGCCATCGCGGTGCTCGGCTTCGTCGTCTGGGCTCACCACATGTTTACCACCGGCATTGCCGTCGAGGTGCGGATGGCCTTCATGGTGCTGACGATGCTCATCGCCGTCCCCACGGGCATCAAAATATTTAGCTGGCTGGCGACGATGTGGGGCGGGAGCCTCGAGTTCAAGACGCCCATGCTCTTTGCTCTCGGCTTCATCGCCATGTTTACCATCGGTGGCCTCTCGGGCGTCGTGCTGGCCTCGGTGCCGGTCGACATTCAGCTTCACGATACGTATTACGTCGTTGCTCACATTCACTATGTGCTGGTCGCCGGGTCCGTAATGACCATCTGGTCCGGGATCTACTACTGGTACCCGAAGATGACCGGCACGATGTACAACGAATTCTGGGGGAAGGTCCACTTCTGGCTGACGACCATCTTCATCAACGTGACCTTCTTCATCCAGCACTACCTGGGTCTCCAGGGGATGCCCCGACGGTACTACGATTACGCGCCGCAGTTCGAGTGGGCGAATACGATCTCGAGTGTCGGCTCGTTCATCCTGTTCGCCGCACAGTTTATCGCGCTGGTGAACCTGATCGTCAGCATCAAGACCGGCGATGAGGTCGACAAAAACGTCTGGGGGGACGGAACGCAACTCGAGTGGGCGGCCAAGTCGCCTCCGGCTCATCACAACTTCGAGGGTGATATGCCGGTCTGGGAACCGGTCGACCGCTCCCATGGACACGACGACGAGCAGGCCCAGCCGAGCCCGGCCGAATGATACGGCGAACTTGGCAGCGGCGTCCGATGGACATGATACGACTCTCTCTGGGACTTCGAGGAACCGATCATGGCTGATGTCGAACCAGGCCCCGAATCGTTAGGGGTATCGAACGGAAAAATTGGGATGTGGACCTTCTTGGTCATGGACGCCATGACCTTCGCCGGCTTCCTGGCGGGCTATGCCCGGCTGCGATGGTCCCCGGAGAGCGGATGGCCCAATCCGATCGAGACATTCGGGACACTCGGCATCCAGGTGACGGCCGCCAACACGTTCATCCTGATCTGCTCGAGCGTCTCGATGGTTCACGCCCTCGCCGAGGCGATGAACGACAACCTCGAGCGGGCCCGCACATGGATGCTCGTCACCATCGTCGGCGGGCTGATCTTCCTCGGCGTTCAGGGCTTCGAGTGGACACATCTCATTCTCGACAAGTGGCCCTATCTGATGGAAGTCAACTGGGTTGCCGACCCGTCCGGGGCCCTGCAGGCCGCCATGCAGAGTATCGAGCAGCACGGGGGTTACGACAATCTCAACTTCGCCGCGACGTTCTTCAACTTGACTGGATTTCATGGCGCTCACGTCGCGGTCGGCGTCATGTACAACTTCGTCATGTATCTCGGGCTCCGCAACGGCAAGATCACCGGGGAAAATGCCGAACTCATCGAGATTGCCGGGCTCTACTGGCACTTCGTGGACCTCATTTGGATTCTTGTCTTCACCTTTGTCTACCTGATCTGACCTCGCACGAGCTGCCGAGTCGATTACGTCTCCCGATTGCCTCTCGACCGACTGGCTGAATCATGGCACACGACATGGACACATTATTCGGGATCGACTGGCTCTACACCACCTACATGGTGGTGTGGGCGGCCCTTTTGATACTGACCATCGTCGAAGTGATCGTCCCCGAGCCCGATATTCTGATGACATGGGGGCTCGCGGGTCAGGAGGCCGTCACGTGGTTGAAGACGTCACTGCTGACGCGCCCCGTCGTCGTCGCCTCGCTGATTCTGATGGCGCTGGCGAAGACGTTCTTCGTGGCGTGGTACTACATGCATCTGATCGATGAGCGCCCGACGCTCATTCTGGTCGCCTGTGCCCCCTTCGTGTTCTCGATCTTCATGG
>JAQCND010000333.1 GCA_028274765.1 Bradymonadaceae bacterium | reverse complement strand
CTGCTCGGTGCCGGCGCCCACTCCAAGAGCGACGAGAATTTCGCCGACTTCTTCAAGCCCTATTTGCACCGCGGTCAGTTGAAGGTGATCGCCGAGTGTACCGAGGAATCGCTCAAGAATGGACTCAGCACCGATCCGGGGTTTTTGCGACTCTTTCGTCAGGTCTCGGTGCGCGAGATGTCCGCGCCGGAGACGCTCGACATCCTCCGACAGCGGACCGACTCGATCGAGGCCCGGGGCGATCGTTCGGTCGAGGCCGACGACGAGTGTCTCGAGGCCATCGCCGACTTCGCGCGGAGTTTCTACACCCGCAGTCAGCCTCCGGGCCGGGCCTGCGACCTCCAGGACGCCCTCGTCGACTACGCCACGCGCCAGGCCGATGACGACGAAGAGCCGATCGTCCTCGGGAGCGACCAGATCCCGCCCTGTCTGTCGGAGGAGACCGGCATCAGCCTGGAGCTAGTCGACGACACGGTGCCGCTCGATCTCGAGGAGACGCGCGACTGGTTTACTGACCGGCTCATCGACCAGGACCACGCCGTCGACGCCATCGTCGACCGCATGGCGATGGTCAAATCCGGGATGGTCGACCCCGACAGTCCGTTAGGCGTCTACTTTTTGGTCGGGCCGACCGGCGTCGGCAAGACGTATTTTGCGCAACTGGTGGCCGAGCGCATCTTCGGTGACGAGGATCGGATGCTGCGGTTCGATCTGAGTGAATATCAGGGCCGGTACGCCGTCGAGAAGCTCATCGGCTCGCCCCACGACCGCGATCGCGAGGGACTCTTGACCGAGGAGGTTCGCAACCAGCCCTACTCGGTCTTGCTGTTTGACGAATTCGAGAAGGCCGACCCCGAGGTCTTCCACCTCTTTTTGCAGATCCTCGACGAGGGGCGTCTGACCGACGCTCGCGGCGAGACGACCGACTTCCGCCAGACCCTGATCTTTTTGACCAGCAATCTGGGCGCCTCGAGTATGAGTATCGCGCCGGTCGGCTTCGAGACCGGCGACACGGCCGACGCGCAGGCCGACCAAATCCAGAGTACCCTCGACGATTTCTTCGCCCCCGAGTTTCTCAATCGCCTCGACGACACCTTGATTTTTACGCCTCTGTCGCGCGAGGCGATGGAGCAGCTGGTCGAGATCGAGCTCGAGGAGATGCTCGAGCGCCGGGGCTTTCGGCGGCGCGAGCTCGACATCGAGGTCACGCCCGACGCCAAACGCGAGATCGAGGAGCGGGGCTTCAGCGAACGCTTCGGGGCGCGCGAATTGACCCGTACGATCGAACGCGACGTCCTCACGCCCATCAGTCGACTGCTCGTCTCGTCGGGGCTCTCGCGAGAGAATGCGGCGATCGTCATCTCCTCCGAAGATGGCGATCTGAAGGTGTCGTTCGAACCCTCAGAAGAGACCTCGACCGACGAAACGGGGGAGCCCGAAGAGACGGGCGAGCTCGAAGACGCCGACGCCCCCGACGAGACCGATGAACTCGAGGAGGCGCCTCAGCTCGAAGACGAGCAGCTCGATGGAGAGACGCCGCCGCGCTCGCCGCTGGTCGATTCGTGATTCAGCAAAACGCACTCTCCATCTCGGCCAAGAGCTCGAGTTCGCCGCTCTGCAGATCGAGTGCTCCCACCCAGAAGTCGTAACCGCTCGCTTCGGGCTGCGATTCGTCGACGGCCGGTGCTCCAAACAGAGCGGCCGTGCAGCGCAGTTTTTGCCCCCGCTGGCAGATCTGGAGGATCTCCGAGACGTATCCGATGCCCTCGTAACCCCGTGGCGCCTGGAGTTCGTCTCGTCCCCATCGACGCGTCACCTCCTCGTGCCGCAGGTCGTACTGGACGATCCCCGACCACTCCCCGCCGTCGGCATCGCCCTCGAGATCGAGGGTCAGATAGGCGCCCGTCGACGACCGGCAATCCAGCGCGAACTGCTCCTGGCTTTGTCCCCGGTCGAGCGAGGTGAGTGGCTGATAGCTCCCCCGACCCTCGCGGCGATAGAAGAGATGGCGCAAGAAGACGTCCGATTCGTGGCCGAATTCGGCGACGAACGTCCGGGAGTGGGGATCGTAGTGAACGGTCGGATCGTCGTAGCCCGACTCGTCGGGCCAATAGCTGGGGCGAGTCTCGGTCATGGAGCGAATCCGTCGGTCGAAGTGAATAGCGCAATCGTCTCAGTGACGGAGCATGGGGTATAGGGGCTCATTCGATAAACATCGACTCTCGACTCACGGTTCGGAGGGGCGTCGATAGGGAAGAGGCGGAGCTTGTGGGATGGATCTCGACCCAACGTTTGATGGGACTGTCGAGCCGTTCGCTTGCTGCGGACAGAGATGCCGGCGCTCGGGGCACAGGGCTCGTCGAGATCATACGGCTCTGAAGCGAGTCGACCTCGAGAGAACCTCTCACACGCGATGGCAGATGGTGATGTAGCGCGCGGCTGTTGTCAGGGTCGGCCCACCATAAAAAAATGAGGCCGACCCCACCGCTTGAGCTAATCACCACGGGGTTGGTGGCCCCGCACCCTGAGATGGAGTCGACCTCACCATGCAAACGTATCGGATCA
>JAQCND010000331.1 GCA_028274765.1 Bradymonadaceae bacterium | reverse complement strand
CGAACCGGCCCCGCCAGTCGTCGAGGTCGATCGCTTGCTCGTCGAGGAGCATGATCGAGCCGTCGGCAATCCCGCGCACCCGGAGGTCGATGTCGTATTCGTCGCCGAGCCGCTCGATCTGGGTGCTCAGCTGGTCGAGCAGCGTGCTCCCGACGTTGCCGGGGCCGATGAGGCCGACCGAGAGCGTGTGGCGCGACAGATGGAATCCCGAGTGGGCCGCACGGAGCGCCCGCGTCGCCTCCGATTCGTCGACGACCACCGAGATGTTGCGCTCCGAGGAGCCCTGAGCGATGGCCCGGATGTTGACGCCGGCCCGGCCGAGGGCCCCGAAAAAATCCGCTGCCGTCCCCGGCAGACCGGCCATGCCGTCGCCGACGACCGCCAGGATGCTGCATTCGGTCGTGATGTCGAGTTGTTCGATCTGGCCATGGTGGAGCTCGGCGAAGAAGTCCTCCTCGACGACCTCCCGGGCGCGGCGAGTCTGATCCTCTGGAATGGCGAAGCAAATCGAGTGCTCCGAGCTGGCCTGGGAGATCATGACGACCGAGATGTCGGCCTCGCGGAGGGCGCCGAAGAGTCGATTGGCGACGCCCGGCACCCCCATCATGCCCGCGCCCTCGAGGTTGCAGAGCGCCATTCCATCGATGGTGGCAAATCCCTTGACGGTCGACTCCGTGGAGCCGAGCGCGTGAATCCGCGTTCCCGGATGATCGGGCTCGAAGGTCGGTCGGATGTAGATCGGAATGTTCGACTCGACAGCGGGGCGTATCGTGTCGGGATGGAGGATGCTGGCCCCTAAATACGACAGCTCCATCGCCTCCCGGTACGAGAGGTCGTCGAGGATCTGGGCATCGGGGACGTGGGGTGGGGTCGGCGCTCATGACGCCCGGAACGTCGGTCCAGATGTCGATCCGACGGGCCCCCAGGAGGCGTCCGGCGATCGAAGCCGTCAAATCACTCCCTTTTCGGCCGAGTGTCGTCGGAACATCCTCGTGAGTCGAGGCGATAAACCCCGTCACCACGAGACACTCGGCGTCACAGTCCTCGAGCCGTGTCTCGAGCCGCTGCCGGGTCGCTTCCCAGTCGACGACGGGGCCGAGCTCGCCGGGCTCGACGATCAGCACCTCTCGCGTATCGAGCCACTCCGTCCGAAACCCTCGAGACGCCAGCCCCCCTGCCACGATCCGGGCCGACCACAGCTCGCCGTATCCCCCGACCACGTCGCGTGCCGTCTCCGGCGTGTCGCCCAGCAGACGAACGGCGCGCAGAATGTCCTCGATATCCTGAAGGTCGTCTTCGAGACGCTCGGCGACCGTCTCGCGTCCCGCCGTCGACAGGAGTTCGTCGGCCACCTCCAGATGTCGCTCTCGTATGCGATTGAGCCCCTCAAGGGTCGACGTATCGGACCGTCTCGCCCGTTCCACCAAGTCGAGCAATGCATCGGTCACGCCCTCGAAGGCCGACACGACGATCGCTCGCCTCTCCTCCCGTCCCCGCTCAAATCGCTCGACGACGCGGCGAATGCAGTCGGCATCGGCGAGGCTCGTCCCCCCGAACTTGTGGACCACCCACTGGTCACGAGACGCTCCCTCCGTCGAATCGTGCGATGGCGCGGATGCGTGTGTCACGACCTCTCTCCTCGTTGCGACAATCGTCTGTCTATTCGTCTCCCTTCAAAACCGATACTGCACCCCGATCTCCCCGGTGAGCGGAAAACTCAATTCTCGGTTGCCTCGCTCGCCGGGCGTGGCGAGCGGGACGAAATAGTACGTGATGCCGGTACTCGCCGTAAGTGCAAACGCACGGACGATTTCATACCGCACCCGAGGCCGAAGATTGAGCCCCAGCATGAACGTGAAGTCATCGATGGTCTCTCGAGCCCCCCGGCATCCAAAGGGAATGGCGTCGACCTGCGTGCAGACCTGGAAGGCACTCACACTCGCCGCCTCCAGGGCGACGCGCGCCCCGAGATTGAAATCTCCGAGCTCGATGCTCAGATCGGGCCCCATGAAGCCACGAAACGTACTGAAGTCGTCGACTAGCCATCCGTCGTAGTCGCGAAACGAGTTGAGGACCTGAAATTCGAGTCCGATCCCGAACTCCTCGGTCAACTGCAGGTGGCCGGCCGAGCCGAATCCCAGATGCCCAAAGGCCCGCTCGATGGGAGCGGGAAACTTCAGAAACGAACCGTAGAGGAATTTGAGCTGGAGCGAAAAAGGACCGTCGCCGCGAGACTGGACTACGGTCTGGACGCCGCGATCGCGATCGGGCGGGGCGTAAAAACAGGGGGCATACCGGCTCATCATGCGACTGGCGCTCTGTCGGAGCGTGCGAGTGGTCACCGAATCGAGCGTCATCGATTCCGGCGGAAGAAGGCGATCCTGCTCTCGGGAGTAGAGGAGTAAAAAGGCCTCGTACCGATCGTCTTCGTGGGGCAAGACGTAGCCGAAGAGTACAACGTCGCTTCCGGTGCGATCGGCGATGGCTCGACCGCGCGCCAGGGCGGGTCCGTTGCGGCGGAGGTCGCGCAACAAATCCTGCCGAGCCGATCGATAGAAATCGACGACGCGGTCGGGAACATACCCCTTGCGCAGGACACGACTCGGAGCCAGTCGAACCAGCCGTTTCATCAGGACGAGCGGGCGAGCCTCGTTGTCGCCACGATCGAGGTAGGCGCGCGCCAGATACAACAGGATGTCGGCCATGCGCTTGGGATTGACGAGGCCGTAGTGGAGGCGATCGAAGCGCTCGATGGCCTTCTCGAGCTGGTCGATTGCCTCGTCGGTGCGGAGATCCTTGTAGTTGCGGATCCCCATCTCCGCCCACTCTCGGGCGACCCCCAGCACGTCCGAGTCGTCCGCCCGCAGGAATTGGCTCCGAATCTCCTCTCGGTCGACGAGCTCGAAGATGTCGGCATGTCGTCCCACGTAGCGTTCGACTCCCTGGTAGTAGCCCTGGCGGGCCTCCGGCTCGAGGGTCTCGTCGTCGAGCCGACTGTACACTTGAAACGACGAGGGGGCGATCGCCAGTTTCACGGGGCGTTCGACGGAGAGCGGCTGCGCGGACATCGGAGCGGAGGGGGCTATGACGATCGCCAGACATACGAGCCCCCCTGTCAGCAGTAGCATCCAGACGGGGGTCCCCCCGCGCTCGCACAAACTCTCGGGGCCGACTGAGCGTCGCAAGGCCGATCCATCGGGCTCGAACGAATGCGGATCG
>JAQCND010000322.1 GCA_028274765.1 Bradymonadaceae bacterium | reverse complement strand
GATGCGGCTGGTCGGACGGCTCTACGATCGGCAGTACAAGTACCGCGATGCCGTTCAGTCGCTTCGAGAGGCCCGGATCGAACGCGAGTGGGAGGATATTGAGCCCACGTTCGAGCGCTGGCGCCCGGCGGAGCTCTCTTTCGAACCGGTCGATATCCACTCGACATCGATCCCCGCTCTTCTGGCACACTGTGACATTGATCACGCCGTCGGCCCCGTCCCTCACCGCACGGGAGGGGCCGAGTCGGGATACGAGCGATGGCAGACGTTCCGCGACGAGACGCTCGACGCTTACAACTACACTCGACGCGATCCCACCAACCACGAGGGAAGCTCGCGGCTCTCGCCGTATCTCCACTGGGGCCACGTCTCGCCGTTTCGGCTCGCCCGCCAGGCGTCGAGGCGCGACTCCGATGGAGCCGACAAGTTCGTCAACGAGATGGTTACCTGGCGCGAGCTCGGGCATCACTTCTGTTTCTACGAGCCCAACCACCACACGGTCGAAGCGCTTCCGGACTGGGCCCGAGAGACGCTCCGACGCCACGAATCCGACGAACGGCCCGCGATCTACGACTGGGAGACACTCGCTCGCGGCGAGACCGAAGACGACTTCTGGAACCTCTGTCAGATGTCACTCCTCCGGCATGGCGAACTCCACAACCAGGTCCGGATGACCTGGGCGAAGAAACTGCTCGAATGGACCCCCAACGTCGAGCGAGCACTGGAGCTGGCGCTCGATCTCAACCACCGCTACGGGCTCGACGGTCGAGATCCCAATTCGTACCTCAGCATCCAGTGGTGCTTTGGAGCACTCGATCGTCCTCACGAACCTGAAGATCCCATCTTCGGCTCGGTCCGCTCCCGAAGCACCGAATGGCACGTCGACAACATGAACGTCGATGCGTTTCGTGAGATTGCGGCGGCTCCTCTCGTCGAATCTCCGCCTCGCGTCGCCGTCGTCGGAGGCGGGCTGGCCGGCTCGGCCTGCGCTCGCGTGCTGGACGACCATGGCATCCCGGTCGATGTCTACGACAAGGGGCGCGGGCCGGGTGGACGCCTCGCGACGCGATGGAGCCGACAGGGTGACCACCTCCAGTTCGATCATGGTGCTCCCCACTTTACCGTCTCCGACGACCGCTTCCGGACGTGGGTCGATGCCTGGCACGAACAGGGGCTCGTCGAGCCGTGGTCGGGCCACGTCGTCGAGATGGACGGTGACGACACGGAACTGCTCGAAGATCTACCCCGGCAGTGGATGGGAACACCGAAGATGAACCAGCTCGTGGCCCATCCCGCTGAGGCGGTCGAGGTCGAGTTCGGCGTCCGAATCGAATCGCTCGAGGCAGACGGTGCCGACCGCTGGTGTCTCATCGATGACGAGGAGACTGAGCGAGGTGGGTACGACCACGTCGTCGTGACAGCCCCCCCCCAACAGACGGCCAAACTATTGCCCGAGCGAGCCGACGGACTTCGATCGGAGGTCGCGTCCGCTTCGATGCGACCGGTCTGGACGGTCATGTTGGGGTTCGAGACCGACCTCCCGGTGGTCTTCGACGCCGCTCACGTGCAAGATGGGCCTCTCGACAAGATCCTTCACAACAGCGCCAAGCCCGGACGGCCCGACGGCGAGTGCTGGGTGCTTCACTCGACCTCCGAATGGGCCGACAACCACCTCGAGTGGTCGTTCGAAGAGGTGGCAGAGCATCTCACGGAGATTCTGGATGACAGGCTCTCCATCGAGTTTCTCCCCGATATCGAATATCAGCGTGCTCATCGCTGGCGCTATGCTCGAGTGGAGACCCCTCTCGACGAACGTGCCCTTATCGATCGAGATGCCGGACTCGCCGTGGCGGGGGACTGGGCCGGCGACGGAGGAATCGAAGGGGCGTGGCTGAGTGGATGTGCGGCGGCCGGATGTCTTCTCGGCGAATTGGAGCAATGAGATCCTCCTCGTCTTCCCCAACACGGGGGTGCTCTCCGGATGAGTCCCTGCTCCGCGAGTATCCCCCTGCACGGTGCATCATTCAGACGTCCGTCGTTGAGTATCGTGGTCGACGAGTGCGTTCGACGGGTGGGTAAGATAGCATATCGAGCGTCACGCCATGCGTGAGAACGAGCCGAGATTTGACATATGCAATACTATGCGTATACTCATGGCGCGCGACTCACATAATGCAAATCCAAAGACCTAATGATACACCCCTTGGGGACAGCCCCCGAAAAAGACAGTGACCGTTGAAATCGACCCTGAAGATATCGTGTCGTGACATCCACATGGTGGAGTCGCGAATGGTCTCAATGACAAGCGGAGCTTCATGATGCAACTACGAACTGGCAGCTCGTCGTGGATACTCGGCCTCATCATCCCCCTCTTCGCGCTCGTCGTCGGTTGTAACAGCAATGAGCGTCCTCAGGGACCCTCGGTGGCGACTGTCGAGGGGACGGTGAGTCTGAGCGATGCGGACAACGCTTCGGGCGTCACCGTCTCGGTCGGCGATGCCGACACCGAGACCGACTCCAGCGGTGCCTTCACGCTGGCCGGTGCGCCGACCGGGGAACAAAATCTCGTGGCGGAAAAAGAGGGATATCAGACGCACACGCAGACAGTGAACCTGAACCGGGGACAGAGCCTCGAGCTCGACGAGACCATCGAGCTCACACTCGCCAATCAAGCCCCCACCATCGAAAATACCAATCTCAAAGAAGAAGCTCTCGACCCCGGGGCCGAGACGACGCTGACCGTCAGCGCCTCCGATCCCAACGGAGACGAGCTGACCTACTCGTATACGGCGACGGGCGGATTTGCCGTCGCCAAGCAAAGTACCGGCCAGGCCAAGGTGACCGCGCCCGACGAGTTCGGTGTCTCGGGGGGCATGGAAATCACGGTCGACGACGGCAACGGCGAACAGACGACTGCCGGCCTCGAGATCTCGACGATCGACAACGGAGCCCCCTCGATTCAAAACCTCCAGGCGACGCCCTCGACGCTCGAGGCCGGCGGAACCTCGACACTGCTGGTCGAGGCCAGCGATCCGGATGGCGACTCGCTCAGCTACGAGTGGTCGGCTCCCGAGAACTGGTCGCTGACCAACGCCAAATCCCTGCGGACCGACCTCCAGGCCCCCGATAGTTACGACGCCGAGGCCGCCATTGAGGTAACCGTCACCGACGAGCACGGCTCGTCGACAACCAGCTCCACGACACTCCGGACCAGCGCCAACGAGGCGCCTCAGATTCAGAGCGTCGAGGCCGCCTCGCCGCAGGTCGAACCGGGCGGGACGACGACGCTCGAAGTGCAGGCCCAGGACCCCGAAGAGAGCGAGCTGACCTACCAGTGGAGCGCGCCCGATGCGTGGTCGCTCGAGTCGGCCGGCTCGCGGTTGACCGACATCACGGCGCCCGACACTTACGAGAGCCGCGCTCGCGTGACCGTGACCGTCACGGACGCTCAGGGAGCGAGCACGGAGGGAACCGTGCTGATCTCGACGCCGTCGAACAACGGCCCGCGTATCTCGAACCTCTCGGTCGAGCCAACCACCGTCGAACGAGGGGGCTCGATCGAGGCGACGGTGACGGCCTCGGATCCGAATGGCGACGATCTCTCGGTCTCCTGGAACGTCTCCAGCGACTGGAAGCTCGAGAAAAATCCGCAGAATCCGCTCCGCGCCAGCGTGACGGCCCCCAATCAGCCCGGGACGACCGGCGTCATCGAGGTGACTGTCGAGGATGGCAACGGCGGAAGCGCGTTGGCGTCGGCAACCGTCTCGACTCAGCCCAACCGCAAGCCGTCGATCCAGAACGTCTCGGCGGGCGATCCCGAGCTCGACCGGGGCTCGACGACGACGGTCTCGGTCAGTGCCTCCGACCCGGATGGCGACGCCCTCTCTTATCAGTGGAGCACCAGCAGCCAGAACTGGTCGATCGCCAGCGGGGCCAAGCAGGCGCAGGCGACCATCCAGGCGCCCGACGCTTACGGCGAGACGGGGATCGTCGAGATTCGCGTGACGGATGGCTTCGGGCAGACGGCTTCCAACCAGATGCTGCTCAAGACGACGCGAAACGGCGATCCGGTCATCGAGAAGCTCACCGCCGACACGACCGAGCTGACCGCCGGAGGCTCGACGACGGTGCGCACCGTCGCCTCCGACCCCAACGGCGACGCG
>JAQCND010000321.1 GCA_028274765.1 Bradymonadaceae bacterium | reverse complement strand
CATCCGGGTCGGTCGCCGAGACGTTCAAGTCGATCGTGCCTCCGGCCTCGACCGTCTGAGGAAGGGCATCGAGGGTTTGAACGAGCGGGCCCTCGTTGTCGGCCGTCGAGATCTGGAGGGAGGCCGTCGCCTCGTGGCCGGCCGCATCGGAGACGGTGACGCGGCTCGTGGCGAGCGCCCCGAACTGAGCGGGGGGCCGTGACGTCGACCTCGCTCCCCTCGCCCTCGAGATTCCAGTCGTCGGGAGTCGACCAGTTATAGTTCAGCTCGTCTCCCTCCGGATCGTTGGCGTCGACGCGGAGGGTCGAGGTGCCCGTGGGTTCGACCTGAGGGGGCTCGACGGTCATCGAGGTCACGCTCGGCCCCCTCGTTGCGCCTCATCGAATTGATCGAGCGACTGAGGGGCGAGTGTCGTTTCCGCCGACATGCTCCATGACTTGGACGTGGAGAGGGTTTTCGGCTCTCTGTCCCGCGCTCACTCCTCCCACTGCTGGCGGAGGGGGGCCGCCTGATCGGGGTTGACATCTCCAGGTAGGCGAGTTTGCCCTCGAGGCGTTCGACGCGGTCGGGATCGGCGAACGTCCGCATTCTCACTTCGCCTCGAATGCGATCGGGGCGGTCACCTCGGTCGCTTCGGATGACTCTGGAGACTGCAGACGTTCGATCGAACGGGTGATAACAAGTCGCCACGTCCCTATCCTATTTCACCCCGAACGTGATCGGCAACGTCACCTCGACCGTCTCGTCATCCTCTGGTTTGGGAAATCGCAGCAGGTTTTCGATCACCCCGGCGGCACAGTTGGCCACGTTCGCGTTCGACCGATTGAACTCGGAGGTCTCGGGCGAGGCCTGCGAAACTCGACCCTTTCGTCCAATGGTGAAGGTGACGACGGCGCGGCCCTCCAGTTTCGGATGGGTTTTGAGCTCTCGCTCGTAGCAGCGCTCGATGCGAGCCTTGTAGCGTGTCACCACTATCCGGATTCTTCTTACCTTCAACCCTTTCGAGACGTTCGGTTCCTCGAGGGTGATCGAGGCGTTCTCTTGAGACTCTTTCTTCTGGGCGCCCGTCGAGGTGCCCGACTTCGCCTGTTTGGCCCCCTCGGTCTGTCCGAGGTCGCCGATGCCGGCCGCCTTTCCGCTTCCCGGGTCCGAAGCCGAGCCAGACCTCCCGAGACCTCCCTTGTCGGCGCCGGCATTCGACCCCAGCGTCTCGATGATAGTTTTCTTTTTGACGTCCTTAGCAGATTTTCGTTGCTTTCTGGCCCCTCGCCCGGCTTTGAGTTCCGGAGCGTCTCTGGAGGGCGAGCGAGCCATCTTGGCGTCCTGATCCACGGCAACGAACGAGGTCCACTGGGTGGTCAGCGAATAGTCCAGCCCGAGTCGTGTGATTCGTTCCTTCAGGGCCTCGTCTCCCTTCGACTCCCGACGCAACTCCTCCGGGGTGTTCAGGGCGAGCATGGAGTCGTCGATTCGCTGGCGAGCCCAGGCCAATTTCACGGCCTCGCCGTCGCCCGCCGAGTCGGCGAATTCGACCGTTCGCTCGAAGGTGACCGGTTCGCCGCCCAGTTGACCCTCGACCGTGATGGTGTGCCGACCGGGAATGTCGTATCGACCGTGAATCCGCACGGCGCCCCCCTCGAAGACGTCGGGGATCGGTCGAGGCGTGACGTGGGTCGGTTCGAGCCCGCCCCAGTCGATGGAGACGTCCGTCAGCACAGGCGTCTGGATGCGCCGAACGGCGTCGTCGATGAACTCGCCGCGGTGCTGGCCGAGCTGGAACTGCTCGGAGAAGCCTCGACCGGCGCGGCCGAGCTCCTCGAGGAGATACCGGTTGACGTCGCCCCCCATGCCGAGGGTGAAGAGTCGTGCCCGATCGATGTGTCGGCGGACGAGTTCGATGACCTCGAATTCGTTGGAGACCTTGGCGTCGGTGACGAGGGTCACCAGTCGCATGCGCCCCTCGCTGGGCTCGGGTTCCAGTGCGGCCCGAAGCCCGGGCGCGATCTCGGTTCCATCTTCGGCATGTCTCTGTTGCAACCACTTCGATGCCGACTCGACGTGTTCGGGAGTGGCCGGTGTGGCCTCCGTTCGAAACGTCTGGACGCTATCGTTGAAGAGAACGATTCGGAATCGATCGTCGGGGCGGAGGTGCTGGAGAGCCTGGAGCACGAATTCGCGCGCCGCCTCGAATCGTTTCTCCTCCATCGAGCCCGACCGATCGAGCACGAAGACCATCTCCCGGTCGGGGAGTTGTTCGGCGGCGACGTCGGCCGGAGGTTCGAGCATGAGGCTGAAGTAGCCCGTCCCGGTTCGGTCTCGTTCCGTCTCGTCCTCGCGTGTTGGCTCCCAGTACGAGTGGGTCCCCACCCGCGTCTCGTCGCCCGACAGGCGGTAGGCGAGCCGGAAGTGACGGTCGGTCGGGTCGCCGTCGGGGGCGAGTTCGAGACGCCGGACGGCCTCGGAGTAGCGCTCGACGCGCGTCCGGTGGCTGGGGCTCTGCACGGCCGAGACGGGCATTCCCCCGTCGAGCCGTATCTCGAGATCGACCTCGTCGAATCCTTCATCACCCTTCGAGGACCCGCCGGGTTTGGTGCCCGGATCG
>JAQCND010000304.1 GCA_028274765.1 Bradymonadaceae bacterium | reverse complement strand
GACGACCTCGAGCTCTCCTTTGGAGCGCCTTTCTATTTCTGTGAAATGAGCATCCCTGCTGGCAAGTCGCCGAGCGACTCCTCACTGGGAAGGAGCGAGGCGGCAACTGACGTCACTCGATTGTTTATTTAACTACCATAGCCCTCGGGCTGGATGAGTGCTCTCACCCTGTCGGGTCCATCTCTGTCGCTGCAGCAATGGGGACAAGCTTATCCGACCACACATGGGCGAGACCCACACGATTGCGAGAGGTCCCGACTGGGGCGAGATCGAAGAACCCGCTCAGTGGCGCTCGACGTCCCCTACCGCGACGAGATGTACGGCTGATCCTCACGAAAACTCGTCCGGGTCGAGGTCGTACTCCCGCATCAACTGCCGGAAGTACTTGCGGTCGATCTCGGCCTCCTCGGCGGAGTGGGTGATGTTGCCGTCGTGGCGCACCAGCAGTTCGGTGATGTAGTCGCGCTCAAAGGCCGAGATCCACTCCTCTTTGGCCTCTTTGAACGGTTTCTCCTGGAGCCGAGATTGGCGCGGCACGTTGGTCCACTGGAGGTTCGCCTCGCCCTCGGGCCGGGGCGGCGAGGCGGCCATCCCGAGCGCCTCGGTCCCCGAGATGTGGCCGGGGAGATGCTCGAGTTCGAGGCGCCCCTGATCGGTCAGCGAACAGGCGCGTTCGATGACGTTGACCAGCTCGCGGACGTTGCCGGGCCAGTCGTACTGCTGGAGCGCCTCGAGGGCCTCCTGACTGATCGAGGTGATACCGGGCTCGCCCGCCGACGTCTGGTTGAAATCCCGCGTCTGCAGGAAGTGCGAGACGAGCCGATCGATGTCCTCGAGACGATCCCGGAGTGGAGGAAGATCGAGCCGCACGACGCTGAGCCGATAGAACAAATCCTCCCGAAACCGTCCCTCCTCGACTTCTTCCTGGAGGTTGCGATTGGTTGCGGCGACGACACGCACGTCGACCGGAATGGGCTCGTTGGAGCCGACTCGCCGGATTTTGCGCTCCTCGAGGACTCGCAACAACTTGGGCTGGAGGTCCGGCGACAGCTCGCCGATCTCGTCGAGGAAGATCGTCCCGCCCTCGGCCATCTCGAACAGCCCCTTGCGCGACATCACGGCCCCGGTGAAACTCCCCTTTTCGTGGCCGAACAACTCGCTTTCGACGAGGCTCTCCGGCACGGCGCCGCAGTCGAAGACCACAAACTCCTCGTCGCTCCGGGGGCTCATGTCGTGGATCGTCTGCGCGACGACCTCCTTGCCGGTCCCAGTCTCGCCCTCGACGACCACCGTCGCCGAGGTGGGCGCGATCTGCTCAAGAATCCCGAAGATCTCGCGCATCGCCTCGCTCTGGCCGACGATGTTGCCGAACTGCTCGGTCTCGGAGGGCTCGACGGCGACTTGCTCGTCGATCGGCGTGAAGTCGATGCGCGCGTTGCCAATCGCGAGGGTCGACCCGGGCTCGAGATACGCCCGCTCGATGCGAACGCCGTCGACGAACGTCCCGTTGGTACTCCCGAGATCCTCGACGAGATATCGATCGTTTGGACGTAAGATGCGGCAGTGGCGGCGGCTCACCGTCTGATCGTCGAGGACGAGATCGTTGTCCTCGTGAGACCCGATCGTTATGGTGTTGGCGTCGAACTGACGTGTCCGTCCCCTCTCCCGCCCGGGTTCGATCACGAGCTGGATCTTTCGGAGTCGAAGACTGGCGGGTTCGCCGTCGACGTAGTTGATCTGAGTCAGCTGCTCGCGTTCGTCGAGGTCTTCGTACGGAGCCATGACTTTCGAGTAGAAACAGGATACATTGCCCAACTGTGAGCTCGCGACCCGATCCGACCTCGGGTGTGTATCGGTCGGCATCGCGTCGGCGAGCCCATCGTCTCTCGCGCATCCCTCGTCTCGCTACGACGCCCCCCGCTCATGAGTGCCGAATCGAATGGCCAAACCGTAGATCTTCCGAAGCGATTTGGCAAATACACGCTCGTCGAACGGCTTGCGATCGGGGGGATGGCGGAGATCTTCCGAGCCACGACCACGGGCGTGGGGGGGTTCGAGAAGACGGTCGTCATCAAGCGGCTCCACGAGGAGCTGAGCGAGGACGCCGAATTCGTCGACATGATCGTCGACGAGGCGAAAATCGCCGTTCGCCTCAATCATCCGAACATCGCAAACGTCTTCGATCTCGGCGAAATCAGGGGCCGGTACTTCATCGTCATGGAGTACATCGAGGGGCCGGACGCCAGTCAGGTGCTCGGCGAAATGGATCGCCTCGACGATCGTCTCCCGATTCCCATCGTGCTGCGCATCGGGGCCGAAGTCGGCTCCGCGCTCGAGTACGCTCACACGCGCCGAGACGCCCAGGGTCGCCCGATGGGGATCGTCCACCGGGACGTCTCGCCGCCGAACATCATGCTGAGCAAAGAGGGCGAGGTGAAACTGGTT
>JAQCND010000295.1 GCA_028274765.1 Bradymonadaceae bacterium | reverse complement strand
CGCGCTCGATACTTCGATTGAACTGATCGTTGGAACTCCGTTTGCGAAATCGATACGAGACGATGTGCCCCGCCCCGGAGAGGCGGACGTAGACCTCGACCGTTCCCTTGAGATCGGGCAGTTGGTTCTGGGGAATCGTCGTCGGGACTCGCCAGCGCTTGCTGATGGCCTGGATGAGTTTCGCCTGAAAGGTATTCATGAGATTGGCCATCGCCTCGTCCGAGATCGAGCCGCCGGCGACGCCTTTCTCGCTTCCCTCTGGGGCGTCGTCGTTGGTGGGACGATTGGAATCGTGAAGTGAGTCGAAGGCTTCGTTCATGGCCTCCTTGCGATCCTCGGAGTCGTCTTTTTGGGGAGGCTTCTTTTTCGGTTCCGGGGCTTGTTGTTTCTCCTTGGCTGGCTCGGGTTCCTTCTCGGGCTCCTCTTTGGGCTCGGGGTCTTTCTTCTCCTCCGGGTCGAGGTCGACGACTTCCTTGTTCTCTTGGGGAGGCGGAGGATTCGAGATGCGTGGGAGTTGGTGGTCCGGCTTCTCTTCGCCGAGCTTCAGCAGTTTGACGTCCTCGAACTCCATCTTTTTGTCGGGTTCCGGTTTCGGCGGTTCGTCGCCGCCCAGGAGACTCTGGAGCAGAAACATCCCCACGATGCCAGCGTGAAGGAGAGCGGTCGAGACGATGCCGACGAGCACCGAACCCAGCTCGGGGCCCTCGGAGCCGATCCGCCTCCCCGGTTTTGCGCTGGAACCGAGTAATACCATGGATTCCGTTCAGTGAGGGCGCGACACGTCGGTCCGTCACCCGCGAGGGCCGTCTCGGGACGGGCGGACCCGACGCCGCGCACATGATCGAATGTCTACTGCTCCTCGTTTTCTTCCGACGAGCCGCTCTGCTGCGTGTATTCGGGATTGGTGACCATGCCGAGTTTCTGGACGCCCGCCTTCTTGACGCGCGCCATCGTCCCGACGACGAATCCGTAGGGGATGTCGGTATCGGCGAGCAAAAAGAGCGTGCGATCCTCCTGGAGTTTGGGATTCGACCCGAGTTTCTCCTCGATGGTCTTGAAACAGGATTCGAACCGCGACGGATCGTCGCCCTTCTTGCGGTCGCTGCAGTCGACGATGACCTCGTCGCCGATCGTGACCTTCAGGCTCTCCGAGATCTGGAGAATCATGCGATCCGTGTCGTCGGTGTCGGCCTTGTCGGGATTGTCACGGGTGACCGGGAGGTTCATGTCGACCTTGCGCTTCTCCTTTTGAGACTGGTCGATCATGGGAGCAGTCACCATGAAGATCACCAGCAACACCAGCATGACGTCGACGAAGGGCGTCACGTTGATGCGGGCCAGCATCGTCTGGCCGCCCCCGACTTGGCTGCCCTCTCCAGAATCCATGCCCATGGGTCGTCAGTACCTCGCCGTCTCGAAATACATACCTCGATCGCTCGCGACGGTCACTCGAAAAAATGTCGTTCGACGATGTTCAGAAAGTCGTCCGAGAAATTCTCCATCTCGGCGCCGAGCACTTTGATCTTGTTGACGAAGAAGTTGTAGGCGACCACAGCCGGAATCGCCGTAAAGAGGCCGATGGCCGTGACGATGAGTGCTTCGGCGATCGGCTGGGCGACCACGTCCAGTCCGGCCGCCCCCTGAGTGTTGATGTTGACGAAGGCGTTCATGATGCCCCAGACGGTGCCGAACAGCCCGATGAAGGGCGCCGTCGAGCCGACCGTCGCCAGGTAGGGGACCAGCGACTCGAGGTGCGTCATCTCGGATTTGGTCGCCCGCCGGAGGGCGCGCTCGACGTTGTCGATGCCGCTCAGTTTGTTGCGCATCGCCTGGTCATCCCCCTCGTCCTCTTTGAGTTTGGTCAGCTCGACGTATCCGGCCTCGAAGACCTGCCCGACCGGTGCATCCTCGAACTCGTCGACCGACTGGTAGATGTTGTCGAGCCGTTTCGACTGCCAGAACTGGTCGAGAAACTTCTCGGACTCGCGGCGAGCCCGGCGCAGATAGAACCACTTGTAGCCGATGATGTACCAAGAGCCGAGACTCAGCGCCAACAACAGGAGAATGGCGCCGAGGACCACGCCACTCGTCTCCATGACGATCTGGAGGATGTCGAGCGATTCCTCCTGAGAAGCAGCTTGGGCCACGACGGGATGGACCCAGATGGCGTCGAACATCGCAGTTGTTCCTCGGTGGCGAATCGCGGCGATTGCGTCGTAAGCGTCTCCGTTTCGAATGAGAATTACCACGGCCGGGGCGTCGGATGCAATCGTGTCTCACGTGCCAGGTGCAATCATCGCCCGTGGGTCGACGTCCGATTCGACTGATGGTCGTCCCACTCGTTGTCACAGAGCATCGCTCGGTGACTTGCCGGCGCTTTAGGCGACATGGCTCTCGCCCGATTGTCCCCGTGTCGTCATTTTGTATCACTTTTGATGCCATCGCAGCGGAGCATCGGCCGGCCGCTCGCTCACTGTATCGACGCATCGATCCTTCTGTTCCCTCGTCTCACTCCCACATCCAGAGGGCGAGCCCCCCCGTGACGGCAAAACCGCCCCCGGCCTCGACGCGGAGCACGAGATCGACGATGTCGGTGCTGTCGTAGTTGAGCTCGAGCGCGCCGACGCCGAGCAGACGCCGCGATCCCTCCAGAAGCCCCCCGGCGCGATAGCGATAGGAGAGCCGAGTATTGAGGCGCTCCGAGACGTTGAAATGGGTGAATAGCTCGAGGGGCGCATATCCCCGGGAGGTCACCGTCCGCATGTCCCCGACCGGGGGACCGGGCGCTCGGTACCAGCGCCACCCGTAGCCCGTCTCAACCCCCACCGCCAGGCCTCGGAGATGGCCGATCACGGCCCCCATGTCGAGCGAAAGCCCGAGGCGCGCCCCTCCGCTCCAGCGCTGGAGTGCGCCGACCTCTCGAATATCCAGAAGTTCTCCCCTCCCCTCGAGGTAGAGAAACGTGTGTCGAAGGGGGCCACGCCAGAACCTCCAGCCGATCGTCGTCTCGTAGACCGAGGTGCCGAGCGAGACGTCCTGGTCGGTCGCGGCCGAGACGTAGAACGACCCCAGATCGAGGCCCGTCCGAGCGCGGATCGTATGTCGGAGGGGAAGCGACGGCGACTGCAGGAAGTGATAGACGACCTCGAGCTCGATCCCCCGGGTGCGACGCGAATTGGCCGGGAGTTCGGGCGTCCCGCCCTGGAGGGCGCCGACGATGTCGAGAAGATAGGAGACGCCAAATAGCGCTGTTCCCATCGGCACCGACCAGGCGGCATACCCCGACAGAGAAGCCGAGCGCGAACCGGCAAAGCGCGACGCCAGCCCCGTTCCCAGCAGCAAGGCGGCCGCGCCCTCCATCCCAAACAGCGTCCAGGCGGCCCGATGGTCGCCGATATACCAGTGTCCCGCCCCGTGGACGAGCGCCCCGCCCGTCAGGGCGATCAGAGCACCCGTGGTGTTTACGGAGTTGCTGCGTCGCTGTCCGAAGGTGAACCCGGCCTCTTCGGCCTCCCCCCGGCTCATCTTGCGCAGAGGGGGTTCGTCGCGGGGCCGACGTCGGTCGCTGTCGTCGTCGGCGTCGTCTTCGTCGTCTTCGTCTTCCTCTCGTGTCTCGGTCGCATCTCCGAGACGAGGTGGAGGTGACGACTGGGCGAAGGCAGAGACGGGTGCGCAGGCGACGATGGCCCCCAGGACGAGACCGGTCGCGACGCCGAGCCGACGATCACCCGTGAACAAGCCCGCTCTCATGGTGCGTCGGCATCGGACGAGGGAGTCGGGCGGCTCGACGACGAGGCTTCCTCGGGGGAGGCCGGGGGCTCGTCGACCTCGGTTGCCTCGGGTCCGTCATCCCGACCGACCGAGACGTCCGTCGAAAACGAAAGGGGCTCGAACCCCTCTTCGGTGGGCGTGACGAATCGCAGCGTTCGCCGGGCGCGTCCCCGCTCATCGAACGAGACGGTGCCCGTTGCTCCCTGAAAAGAGGTCCCGTCGAGCCAGGCGGCCCGGAGGTTCTCCGGCGTGTGTAAGCCTCGATCCAGCATGAGACGTCGTACCCAGGCGATCGAATCGAATCCGAAGGCCTCCATGTTCTTCGGGGTGCGATCGAAGACCGCCCGGAAGCGGCGCACGAACCGACGCGTTGGGCTGTGCTGAAACACCGGGGCGAACCAGCTCGGCACGACTGCCCCTCGCACGTAATCCGAAGCCTGGCGCGTCAAAATGGGGTCGTACCAGAGACTCGTCCCGAGATAGTGGACGTATTGACGATCCGTCTCCTCCGGAGGTTCGCCGGCGATCCCCCAGATGCTCTGATCGGCCAGAAATGCACTGATCTCGGCGGCTTTGGAGGCCGTATCGGGGATGAAGACGACATCGGGGCGGGCGTCGGCAGCGCGTTCGGCGAGCGAGGTGAAATCGGATTGCGATCGATCGTAGGCGAGTGACGTGACGACCTGGCCGCCCAGTTCGCGGAACGTCTCGGCAAAGGCGCGCTGCAGCGACGTCCCGTAGCCGACGCTTGGGTGCAACACGACGGCCCGCCGGTCACCGAGCTCCTCGAAGGCGATCCGGGCGACAGCCCGAGCCTCGGCCGCCGGCGCCATGAAGTTGCGGAAGACGAAGGGATCGTCGACGCCCCCCTCCTCGAGAGGGCGGGCCGTGAGGGCGAGCATCGGGATGTTCGTCCGTCTGGCGTGAGAGGCGAGGGTCCGAGCGCGGGCGTCGTCGAGCGGCCCGACGACGGCGGTGACCTCTCGTTGCCGAAACGTCGAGAACAGGGCCTCGGGGTCGTCGTTCGAGTCCTCGAAGACGAGCGTCACGCGAGAAGACTGACGCGTCTCGAAGGCACGCGCCGCTAGGAGCATCCCGGCCATGACGCGGCGGCCGATCGACTGGTTGCTCCCCGAGAGCGGCAGGAGAACGCCGATGACGAGTCGCCGCTTGCCCCCGAGCGTCGCCATGTCGGTCGAGAGTTCGGCGACGCGATCGGAGGCTCCGATCTGGTTCAAATCGGGCGCCATCCGGCGGTAGAGCCGCTCGAGCTCACGGCGCTCGCGCTCGCTGTGGTCCGAGCGCTGGAGCTGGCGGTCGAGATGGGCCCAGCCGGCGACGGCTCGCGTCAGCACCGCCTCGGAGGCCAGGAGCGACTCGAGCGTCTCCGGAGAGGTGTATGTCGAGGCGGCCTCGAAGGCCCGAGACGTCGCGAATGTCGTCCACTTCGAGGGGGGGGCGGACTTCTTCTCGCCCGGGGGCGACGATGGGGCTTCCTGGGCCTTTCCGTCTCGTGTCGACAGTGTTGTCGTCTGACCTCCCTCGTCTCGTGTCGTCGATTCGGCCCTCCGATGGGGCTCGTCCGGTGCCGACGACTCGGCCTGCCGGTCTTGTTCGTCGCCCTGATCGCCGTCTCTCTTCGACGAAACGAGTCGATAGACTCGAGAGGCGGCTCGAATGGTCGCCCCTCCCCGTTTGGCTCGAAACGCCCGCTCGACGAGCATGGCTCGGAGTGGAAGACGATCGCGTTCGAGCGCGGAAGTGGGGAGGTCGCCGTCAGCGGGACCGAGTTCGACTCCGTTGAGAGTCGTGTAGGCATCCTCGATGCGATCGGCCTGGACGAGAGCGACGCCGAGATAGAGCGAAGCTACTCGTCGGAGTTCATCGTCACTCGCCTCCCCTTCGGCCAGACGACGGAGGTTCGCAATCGCCCCTTCGAGCCCCCTGGGAGATGGCTCCGATGGCGAGGACGACGAGATGTCGCCCAGCGAGGCGCGAGCGGCGTAGAGAGTGGCGCGCTCCGATGACAGTTCTTCGAAAAGACGGTGGGCGCGATTGTATTTACCGGCTTCGAGGCGCTCGAGGGCCCGTTCGAACCGTCGATTCGTGTCGGGAGACGGCTGGGGCGACGGCGACGGTGAGGGGTTGTCGGGCTGAGGCGTGGAGGCACATCCGGGACTGGCGAGCATCCAGGCCGCAGCGACGAGACTCACCCACCATGCGAACTCCGCACATCGGGAGGTACGACAGACCATGAGATTGAGAGTCGTCGGAGACGAAAACCGGACGGAGTCGCCATCATGTACCGGGAGGGCAAGCCCGTCAACAACGTCGCCGATAACAGCCCTGACGATTGGCTTGTCCAAGGGATTGGGCGATACTTTTCGTCAGGGGACGGATGGCCGACTTGAGGTCGTCCGTCTCGCCCTCGATGTCGATCTCACGCCGAGCGAACTGCATCGCCTCCGAGCATCCCGACCAGAGCGAGTAACCCCATCGAGAGGGCGAGGGACTGTGCCAGACGTCGACATAGAGCCGCCGGGCTTCGCAGTAGGTGTGCTTCGAGGGGTTGGCGAGTCGCTCGTCGTGCAGGAGCCGGGCCGACAGATCGAGCTTCTTGTGGCGTTGAAGTTGGTAGGCCAGCGACTGGGCGAGGATCTCGAGCATCGCCGTCGACTGGTAGGGCGACGACTCGAGGCCGACGTCTTTGAAGGAGACGAGATCGAACTTCTTTCCGCCGGTCAACTCGACTCCGAACGCCGAGTATCGGTGGCCATTCTTGGAGCACTGACAGTCGAGCTTCTCACAGCCACATGCCTCGTCTTCGTCCTCGTCGGCCGCCTGCGGGCCGGTACGGGTCTGCTCCCGCTGATGTTGGGGAGAATCGGCTTTGGGGTTTGTCTGTGTCTCCGAGGGGGCGCGGTCACAGGCACTCAATCCTCCGAAGAGAAGGACCAGACCCAGTATCATTCGAAGTGTTCGCATACTTGTCGCAACTCCATCGCTCGCATGTCATCAGCGTTTGCGTCGTTACTGCATATATGATGTTCAACCGGGGATTGAATTTCAAGACGAGTCACGACGGGGTGATCGCATGGGGGCCGCTCGGATATCGTGGGATACGCTGTGGCACGACGTTTGCGGTCGACCGACTCGACGATCGGCCGGCGGCTCGCCGACTCACGTCCCCGATGGTTCCATCCTCATGCGATCGCCCTGGGGACGAGAGCAGGACGATTGCGTTAAAGGTATAAGACACACATCCACGGTTCATTCCTTGTTATGCCACCTCCATCCTCCCGCCAGGGCGTCGCTGAAGCCACGTGCCAGCAGGGATGCTGGCGCTCCGAACCCATATCGAGTCGATCCGGAAGGCCCGGCTTCGGAGCGCCCCTGTACTTCCTCCGGAAGTGGGCTTCTAGCCGGCTCATGCAGGGATGCTGGCGCTCCGAACCGATATCGAGTCGATTCGGAAGGCCCGGCTTCTTCGGAGCGCCGGCTTCTAGCCGGCTCATACAGGGATGCTGGCGCTCCGAACCGATATCGAGTCGATCCGGAAGGCCAGGCCTTCGGAGCGCCCCTGTACTTCCTTCGGAAGTGGGCTTCTAGCCGGCTCATGCAGGGATGCTGGCGCTCCGAACCGATATCGAGTCGATCCAGGCCCGGCTTCTTCGGAGCGCCGGCTTCTAGCCGGCTCATACAGGGATGCTAGCGCTCCGAACCGATATCGAGTCGATCC
>JAQCND010000279.1 GCA_028274765.1 Bradymonadaceae bacterium | reverse complement strand
CGCGGTTGTTGACGTCACCGACGTTCGGACATCGGCCATCGGCTTCACACATCGAACCCACGGGGACCTCGTCGCAGTTCGGGAGATTGTCCGGGTCACCGAACGGACAACCTCCAAGGATGTCGTCGTCCTTCATCTCGACGAACTGCGTATTGCCATCGCACGGATATGTTCCGATATCGTCGCCGGTAATCGTCCCGTTTTTAACGTTGTCGGACTTGATCGATCGCGACGGGCGACTGGGCCGTATACGACTCACCGCCGTCCTCCGCACAGGCCCAGGCGTTCCCGTTCCGTTTGAGAACCTCGTCCTCCGAGCAACGGCTGAGTCCGCTCCCGTCGTTCTGGGCGTCGACTTCGATCGGGGCGCGTCCGGTGTATGACGTCTCGACCGATTCCGGCACGTCTTGGATGTCGTCCCAGCGGGGCTCGCGGTAACTCTCGGGGGATTTACCGGCGAGTTGCTGAGCATTGTCGGCTTCTACCGACGTGCTCGGCAAATCCCGCGTAAGGATCCATCGCCAGTCGAATGCGAGGGGCCAGCTCCTCGCCGCCGTTGATAGCAATCCCCAGGTAGAGTTCCTCGTGGTCGCGGAAGAGCGAGAGCTCGACGGGCTCGTTGGTCCCGAGGTACGCCGCCAACGAGCCACTATTGGCCTGAACCTGGAATTGTTCGGCGTGCATTCCCCCCTCGGTCGGGGCGTTGTAAATCTTGACCTCCAGAGAGGCTTCATCGTCAATCGGGACGTCCTCGGCATCCGTCAAATACGCTTGAACGGGAATCTTCTGGGGCGCCTCGGCCGAGGCGAGCGCGGGTCCCCCGATGAGCACGAGCAATCCGAACAGCGAACTCAACAGGGTCCGATCTCACATAGTAGGCTCTCAGGGTTCGGAGTAGACACGCCTCGACGACGGGACATCCGGCAAACGGGCGTGGATGTCACGGACTAACGGGGGCGACCTGAATGCGATAGTTGTCGTTGTCGGCTGACCCCTTCGACGAGGGCGCGCCGACGTTGAGCTGGAGCCGATACCGATCCGACGAGACCGTGCCGCCTCCCGAGGTCGAATACACCATGTCGCCCGGCGCAGGACCCGGGGAACCGCCGCCGTCTGGAGACGCCTCGCCGTCGGGGTCGACGCCTCCATCCGTCGCACTGCCGCCCCCATCCGCCTCGGTCCTCCCGGTATCGCCATCATCCGACGAGGGCCCGGTTGTGCTCGGAGGATCCGCTGCGCACGCTCCCAATACGAGGGCGAGTCCGACCACCATTCTCGTCAGTATACGGTAGCGCATGTTCGACCTCCTCGAATATGCGACGACTCACATACGTCCCCTCGTGGGTTGGGATATGTTGAGAAAAGTCGTCGGTGGTATCTCGATGTGTCGGCGCTCGCATCATGAATCGTGCCATCATGTTAATCGAGTTTTGTTCCGGAGTGCAATCGCGAGCCGGGATGCCCGAGGGCAATCGCATTTGAACGTGTTCCTCTCCCTACTCGGCCGGCCGGCTGGGAGCCCACTTTATAAAAAGGCGCTCCAGGGAGGCGTCGAAGATAAACGACGTTCGATCGACGTTTGGAGCGCCAGCGACCGAACGAAGGAGACGACCCCAACGTGTTCGCCATACCTCTCATGCGATGAACCTTGGGATGCCCACCCGCGTCCGAACAAGCGATTGAAAAAGGTCGAAAGGCTCATGATTCATCACTTCTTCTGAGCCCACATGGCGAGCCGGAATCCGTAGGCGTATTTGACCAGGCGTTGCCATCCGCGTCCAAGGACTTGCCAGCCGGGAGGCCCGTTCGACGAGATGTGTCCGCCCAGGCTGGCGACGCCATGCATGACATCCTCGACCGTCGGTTGTTCGTCGG
Organism: Bradymonadaceae bacterium; assembly: GCA_028274765.1. Lineage (GTDB taxonomy): Bacteria > Myxococcota_A > Bradymonadia > Bradymonadales > Bradymonadaceae > CAJXPB01. The sequence goes on along the minus strand of JAQCND010000279.1, from coordinate 1,188 downwards.
GGACGTCGTCGGGCTTTTCGGTCTGGAGGACCGTCAGCTGGACGGGGGTGACGGCGACCCGAGCCGGGAGATCGTCCGCCTGTCGACTCAGGTATCGGAGCACCAGAAGTTGATGCGCCACGATCGCCGAGGGCGCCAGTGCCATCAGAAGCGTCTTGGCGCTTCGATGTTGTAAGGAGGTGTACTCCGTCCCGGTTTTGATGGCTTTGTCGTACTCTTCGGTGGTCCATCGAGCCCGGTAGTGGTCGACGATCGTCCAGACGGCCTCGGAGGAGTCGATCGGTTCGGTCGTCACCAGCAGCCAGTGGACGGGCTCTTTGCCGGCCGGCGGATGGACTTCGAGGACTTCGACGACGTGGACTTCGTCGCCGGCCGAGACACGGTGCACGTCGACCTCTCGGTGTCCGGAGCCGCTCGTATCGAGGTCGCATTGGTGTATCAGCCGATCGGAGCTCGATGGGCGGCCGAGCTGTTCGAGACGTCGACGTCGGCGATCGAACGCTTCGAGACGATGTTTCGCGACACGGATCGCACACCTGCGCCCGTCGACTCGGTCACCGTCGAGGTGCCGTGAGCCACGACGAATCGCTGCAGAGCGAACAGGGGGCACGTTGTTTGGACCGCTTTCCGGCCGCCTTCACGGTGACGAGGCCGGGAGCGAGCGATGGACCCGATCGAGATACAGACGGAGCCTCCTCGTTTCGTGCGAGACCTCGATCCCGATCCGCGACATTCGAGGCGTCCGACCCTGGAAGAGTACATAAAAACAAAAATGCCCGTGCCGACGCAGGGATCATGCACTGCGTCGGCACGGGCGAATCACCATCGCTTCCAGGCAGGAAGCACAAGGATCGAGGATACGCTTTCGTTCTATTTGTCGTCTTCCCGGTCGGACTCGTCGTCTTCCCGGTCGGCATTCTCCGCCTCACTTTCATCCTTCCCATCCTCGTCATCCTGACAGGCCCCGATTGAACTCGGTGGGCTCGATTCGGGGACGGCGACTTCGCGCTCGGCATCGGGAGCCTCGTTTATCGCACCGGTTGCCGCTCCGTCGTCGTCCGCATCATCGCCGTCGTTCTTCTCGTCGGCGTCGTCTCTGTCGTCATCGTCGTCCTCGGCCTCGTCGTCGTCGTCCGCATCATCGCCGTCGTTCTTCTCGTCGGCGTCGTCTCTGTCGTCATCGTCGTC
>JAQCND010000272.1 GCA_028274765.1 Bradymonadaceae bacterium | reverse complement strand
CGATCGCCCCCCCCACTTGCTGGATGACCAGCCCCGCCGTCTGGGAGTCGCCGCGGGCCAGTAGCACCTCGGCGTCCTCGAGCCATTGCCGAGCTCGCTCGCGGACGTCCCCGGCGATGTTCCATTCATCTTGCTCGGCGAGCTCGTCGAGCTGCTTTTGGTAGGAGGACATCTGTTTTTTGTACTGGGAGCGCGCCTGGGCGTGAGCTCCGGAGGCTCCCGCCAGGAGCACGAGCCCCCCGAGTATCCAGGCCACCCCGATGGAGAGAACAATCGGGAATCGTTGCATGAGCTGAGGTCGTGAGTGAAGAGGACAGCGAAGTGCACACTCGAATCGTCTTGGAGCTCTTACTTATAGCGATTCGACAGCAAAAACGCTACCGCTTCGCGAATATAGGCTTCGCTGTAGTCGTACTCCGTGTCGAGGTTCTCGATCGTCATCTCGACTTGTTCGAGCTGTGACGACGAGAGATTCTGTCGATCCCCCTCGAAGTACGTGAGAATATCCTCCTGAATACCACGCACTTGCTCCTGGCGCTCCTCGTAGAAGGCTTCGTGCATGGCCTCGAAGATGTTCGGGAAGATTTCCTGGTAGTCGACCTCTTCGTCCTGATGATCGATCGAGTAGGCGGCGATCGAGTTGATGAGATCCTCGCGGAAGGCCTCGATGTCCTCGTCGAACTCCAGGACGCCTTCGATGCGCTCCATGAGATCTTCGTCGGGATCCTCCCGCGTGTCCGTGACTTCGTTGTAGACTTTTTCGCCCTTGAGCCAGGCGTTGATGTGGTCGATGTAGTCCTCGAACAGCTCCTCGTACTGGCGCTCTTCGATCAGTCCCATCGAGTCGCGGATTTCGCTGTCGAGCATCTCGAGGTATCGCTCCTGGACGGTCTCGATGAAGTTCTCGTGGCGATGGTACGGCCCGTCGGCATCCTGTTGGAGGAAGGGGAAGACGCTCGGGTCCTTGATGAGTTCGGAGAGCTCTTCGAAGACGGCCAGCGGCGAGAGTGTCGGATACGAGTCGTCCTGGCTGGCATTGAGCAGGATCATCTTCATCTCGCGAGGGCTCGCCCCGCGGCGTCCCTCGTATTCGCTGGTGCCGGCATCCTCCTCGCGGAGATCGGCGATCGCCGCCCGGAGCTCACGAGCCTGCTCGGGGCCGACGTCGTCGGGGACCTGGCCTTCGGCGTAGAGATCGGCCTTCTGGATGGGCGTCAGCTCGGAAATGATCGAACGGATGGAACTGTCGTAGTTCGTCGCGTCCGGCCGCTTCATGCGCGTCAGCACCGACCAGATCGCGGCGATGCGCATCGTGTGCGGCGCGAGCGGCTTGATGAAATCGACGGTCGCGAGCTGCTCCTCGTAGATTAGTTCCTCGACGTTGTAATCCAGCAGGTAGGGGACGCGTACCAGTTCCATGCGTCCCTTGAACGACGAGTAATCCGGTGTCTGCTTGAAGGCGTCGAGGTAATCTTCGTTGCCCGTCGCCAGGATCGTCATGTCGAGATGCAGAATCCGGTTTTCCAGCGAGACTGTCCCCTTTTCGCTGGTCGCCAGCAGGTACTGATTGAGCTCCTTGGGGCGCTTGAAGAGATCGTCGTAGTCGATCAGTCCGCGATTGGCGTCGACGAGATCGCCGAAGGGCTCGAAGATCGTTTGATTCTGCAGACTCGTCGGCAGGGCCGAGAGGCTCTTGTCGACGGTCAACTGACGGAGGCCGGCATCGACGGCGCGCTGGGGCTGGACGACGACGGCGCCGCGACGATAGCGACGACTGATGAAGAACCGCTCGACCTGGACGTGGCGCAGGACTTTCTCGATTTCGCCGTTGTAAGCCGTCAGCAGCGCATCGAAGATCTGGCGACTCATGTGGCTGACATCGCCGTGCAGAATGTAGTCGCTGGCGACAAAGGGACGCCCGTCGAGGCCCGAGGGATCGACGCCTTCGCCGAGCGATCGCTGCTGGAAAGCTTCGGCCTCGGCGCCCCGAGAGGTTCCGGGGATCACGAGCTCGTCAACGTGGGATTCGAGCAGTTCACGCCGCTGCTCCGGGGGAATCAGCAGCAACGGATGATCGTTCATGTCGCTCGGGACCGTCGCGTCGATCTCCTCTTCGTCGAGGTATGCGAACGTATCGAGATCGGTCTCCTCGGCTTTGCGCGTCGAGAAGCCCCCCTCGAACCCGATCGACGAGCCCCGAGCGATGTTGTCGCCGGGAAAGATCCAGTTGAACCGATAGAGCGCCCCTTCTTCGGTGTGCGAGTAGTGCTCCATTCCCCGGATGATCGTCTCGATCATGCTGCTTTTGGCACTACCGTTCGGGCCGTGCAGCATGACGATCTTGTCACTTTTGCCCTGACGGACGAAGTTCTCGACGAGGTTGAAAATCTGCTCCTGAGCGCGCTCCTGGCCGACGACGCGTTCGCGGCCGTCGTCAAAGGGGGCATCGAAGAGATTGAAATGAGTGACGTCGCCCCACTGGCGCGTTCGAGTCTCCGTCCCGTAGTAGAGGAAACAATCTCGGAGATACTGAACGGAGTTGCGGGCGAATCGTTTGGGATGTTCGGTAAAGAGATCGATGAACTCGGGAAAACTCATGATTCGCCGAGTTGCCTCGAACTCTTCTCGGACTTCGGCATTGAGCTGGTCGAGAATCTCAGAGCTATCTTCCATAAATCAGCAGCGGGTGTGCGGAGCGAATCGCAGCGAATAGGAGAGTACGAACAAACGTCAGGTCGTCTCGTCGTCGGCGGGCCGGGCAGTCAACGAGAGAGTCACCGGCTCGTCACGCAACACGTGACAGGTCTGATCGTTGCAGACGCTGAACGTCGCATGGCCCTGCAGCTGGATGTCTCCCGCTCGGGTAGCCTCGATGGGTAGATCGACGGTGGCTCGACGCGATTCGAGCGTGAAGTCGTCGCGATTCCAGGATGTCGAATCGAGACGCACGCCGTCGGGCGATTCGAGTTCGAGCGACCAGGCAGGGAATTCGCGGTTCGGTTTCAATCCCTCGCCGGCTCGAATACGGAGAGCGGTCGTCGTCTCTTCGCCGACGCGTAGATCGGAGTTGGCGAGCTTGAGATCGTATCGTTCGTCCTCACCGCGATCGTCCGATTCGGGAGACGACGGAGCGGATCGAGGCGACGACTCGCCCACGCGCTCGGCGCGCTCACAGCCGGCGAGTGTCGCGACCAGGGCAAACGCCCCGGTGATGATCCAGCTCCATGTACGCAAGGTCATGGCTCGTCCCATGTCGAGGCTTTTCCTGAATGGAGTCTATCCTGTATCGACCACGGACGACACCCGGAGAGATGTTCGAGTTCACAGCGCTCTTCATGTTAGAGCCTGTGGCGTCTGGATGAAACCTCCCGGTGCCGGCCTTTGGGGGAACGGTTTGCGGTATGGTATCCTTCCGAGTCGCTCGAGTCGTGAGCTCGATCGCATCGAGTTCCGTGCGCGCTCCATCTCCCGACTTCCCCTCATTTAGCCGCCGGAGCAATGATGAGCGAACAACGACAGCCCCCCGAGTCCGACGACCTTGAAGACGATCGAGATCGAGCCGAGTCTCCCTTCCCGTTTCTCGACGGAGAAGACGATCACTCGAGGGTCTACACGAGCACCGAGCTCGGCGCCGACCACGAGCAAATCGCCCTCCGCAAACAATCCGACGACGCCTCGAGCGACGTCTCCCCGTCGATCTCGCTGGCAACGCTCGAGATCGAAACCGGAGATGGCGAGATCTACCGCACCGAGGTTGAAACCCCTCGATTCCTGATCGGTCGCCGATCGGTCGATCTGGCGCTGGACGACGATCTCGTCTCGCCCTGGCATGCTCAACTCTTCGCCGTCGGTGACGTGCTCTTACTCGAGGACATGGATAGCGACAACGGCGTCTTCTTGCGCATCGCCGATCAGTTGTCGCTGGCAGATGGCGACGAGATCGTCATGGGGCATCAGCGATTCGTCTTCCGCACGAGCTGGCATCCGCCCGAAATCGAGGCTCGGGACCGCACCCCGGCTCCCGAGGCGCTTCCCGAGATGGGCGCGCCCCCCTCTGGCTCGCCGGTGAGACTCTTCCACTACTACGAAGGCGGTCGGCTGGGAGGGGTCTACCGGATCGGCGACGAGCTGTCGATCGGGCGCGACGACGCCGACCTTCGCTGTCCTCAAGATCAGACCCTCGCCCCGAGCCACGCCGTTATCGTTCGCGAGGACGAGAGTACGTACACGCTTCGAGATCTCGGGAGCGAATACGGGACCTTCATCCGCGTCCACGATGCCGTCGATCTCGTCGACGGCGATTGCTTCGTCGTCGGCCGCACCCGCGTTCAAATCACGTATCACTGAATCAGGCCCTCTCACGCTCATGGCTCGTCTTTCCTTTCTCCGAGTCGTCCTCGGAGGTCTCCTCCTGCTCTGTGTGGCCAACTGCAGTTGGACTCAGGTCCCCGAGTCGGACGAGGCGATCGTCTCGCCGCGACAACTCGACGACGGTCCGGATCGAGACCCCGGCGCCGAACTGTATCCCGTCGAAGCGGGATACTGGGTG
>JAQCND010000270.1 GCA_028274765.1 Bradymonadaceae bacterium | reverse complement strand
GATGGACTCCGCCCAGGTCTCCCATCGACTCAACATGGAGGCATCTTCGTCGTGTTCATCGGGGATGGGTTCGGGATCGAACCGCATGAAACCGCCCTCGAGGCGAGGCGTGGGCACATAGAGGGTCACCCCCCGAGAGAGCAGGCGGCGACGGAGGTGTTTCTGGGGCGAATCGGGATTGACTTTGACGTGTTCGAGCTCGTCAGTCGGGAGGCGTGTGAGCAGTTGCTTCGCCGCCTCGTCGGCTCCTTCAAAGTTCGGGATGCGTCCCTCGACGGGATAGGGAAAGCGGGCCGCACCCTCGTCACGGAGCGTCGTCCACACCCACTCGCGTGCCTCGTCTTTACGGGTCCATGTCATACGTGGGTCACTTTTTGCTATTCGTGCCCGCCGATCGAATCGCGGTCGCGTTCTCGTCCCCCTGACTGACCTCTCGCTTTAGTTGACCGGGTTCGAGGCCTCGGGCCTGAGAATATCGTCGATCTCCGGTTTGTCGTACTCGAAGTTCTCGGCCCCGCATTCGGGACACTTCGGAAATTCCTGCCGAAAATGCCCCTTCAGAGCCTGGAGATCGTCCTGCGTCCCCGGCTCGCCGATGTCGGCTTCTCGGCTCATCTGAGTCGCCGTGTCACTCCAGTCGCAGCGCTGGCAGGCCACTTCGACGCGATATGTCACGATTCGAATCTCGGGCATGGGCTCCCTCGTGATCGGAGATCGATTCACCAACGTCGCTCCCATGATTGTATCAGGGGGAGTCGAATTGTGCCAGTATGTTTCTCTATCTAACGGAGGGTCATCGCATTAGAGGTATAGACAACACGACGAGACGCGCCCCTCCGTTTGAGATACACCTTGTCGCCTCGCTCCTCCCGACAGGGAGTCGCACTGCCGTAGCCAGCATCAACCCGGCGCTCTGCCAGCAAGGAGGCTCATGTCGAAGACATATAAAAGCACTCCCGAGGGAGATAAACTATGGTAGTTAAATAAACAATCGAGTGACGTCAGTTGCCGCCTCGCTCCTCCCGACAAGGAGTCGCTCGGCGACCTGCCAGCAGGGATGCTCATTTCACAGAAATAGAAAGGCGCTCCGTACGGTAAGATGCCATTCTTCACATGAGACGCCTTCCGGAGCGCCGGCGTCCTCGCCGGCTTGGGATGAGAGACTCCGTCCCTCGAACAAAAATTTAACCCCCATCGTTCATCGCTCGACGCCTCTTTGGAGCGCCCCTGTACTTCCTCCGGAAGTGGGCTCCCGGCCGGCCGAGCACAACGAGAACATATTCAAATGCGATCGCCCCGCCACTTAACGGCCGTCTCGGCCCGACATTTCAGAGGATGGGAACTCTTTGGGGACGAGAACATTCGATGCCCGACGCGGCGACTCGCAACCCGGACCGAACGGTCTTCTCGATGTCGGCGGGATGAATACGACATCGGCGTCGTCTTGTTGGACAACGAGGCGGCTCCGACACGCGATGATGTGCTCGAGTACGGGCGACGTCCCCCATTCGAAGTAGATGGCTCCCCGCGGCATGCGGGAGGATGAGCAAGCTCGTATTCGGGGACGTCACTTTACACCGAGTCGGGGTCCAAACTACGCTTCAGTCGACTCACAACGCGAGAGATATCTCTCCGTTTGATTTTTCATCCACTCGAGGAGATCCACGCATGTATCGTCGATCCCAGTGGCGCAGTATCGGGCTGGCCGCTCTCTTGAGTTTCGGTCTCGCGCTGATCGGAACGACATGGCCCGATCGGGCGCGAGCTGAATCTTCGGCCTCGGAGAACTCCCAGCAAGAGACCGACTCCGGCGAACAAGATAGCCCGCATGAAACACTGACCGAGCGGCTTCCCACGGATAGTCAGTTTGCGCTCTTTTTCGACGTCGACGAACTTCGAAAGTCACAATATTACAGCGAACTCGAATCTTTCATCCGCGATCGCATGCCGAACCAAAAGGCACTCTCGAAACTCGAGAGCGAGGGAGGGCTCGATCTTTCGAAGGACATTTCCGGAATCGCGCTCGGGTTTCCAGCAGCCACGCCCACGGCCATTCGCCAGAGTCAGAAAGCCGCGGTGGTGATCCGAGGGGAATTCAACTCCGACGATCTCACCTCGCTCGTCAAAGACTCCTTCTCGGAAGTCGAGACACGAGACGTCTCGGACGATCTCACCGTCCATGCGGTCGATCAGTCCGACATTGCCGTCATGGACGAACACATCGTCATCGTCTCCGGCGATTCGTCGTATCGCGAGAGCGCCTGGAAGACGGTGCGAGGGGAAGGGACGTCGCTTCGCGAGACCATCGGCGAGGAGAAGATCTTCGAACGTGTCCAGAACGATCGCTCGTTTTGGGTTTTGAATCGAGCCGGCGGCGAGTCTCGCCCCCAACCACTCGCCGACCTCCAGTCCGCAGTCGTCAGTGCCCATCTGCTCGACGGGGTGGATCTCCAGCTCGTCGCTCGGTCTACCAGCAAGGAGGCCGGCCAAAAGATGAACGAGCAGATGACAAAGCTCAAAAAGAGTTCGAGTGAAAACCCCATGCTGCGCACGGTCGGCGCGGCTCCGCTGGTCGACAACCTCGAGATGTCGCTGGACGATACGACCTTCACTGCGACCACCTCCATGAACACCGAAGAACTCGATACCCTGATCGCCAGCCTCAAACAGCTCGTCCAGAGTCGCATGCAACAGCAGGGGGGTCAGCCCAAGGGCGGCCCCGGTAAGATGGGACCGGGCGATTCGTCGTCGCTTCCGATTCCCAACGAACAGAAAGGCCCCTCCGAGGAGTCATCCTCCGACGAGGGCAGCGCGAGTGACGAGGGCAGCGAGTCCGACGACGGCGACGACGGGGTGGACGCCGACTTCAACTGAGGAGTGACTCGATATGATGAGACGCCGACTCGCCGGCGCGATCGGTCTGGCGTTGATGGTCATCGGAACCTGGGCGTCGACCGCCGGCGCTCAGTCTTCCGCTCGACTTCCGAGTGACGTCCCGAGCCGGGGCCTTCGGCTCCCGGACCGATCCGTCACCACCCAATCCGATGCTACCAGCCTCGAGGTCAATCCAGCGGGGCTCGGCTTCATGGAAAACGCCGAGGCCCTCTATGGATTCGATCTCCATTCATCTCGAGCCCGTTCGACCTTCGACGACCAGCACGGTTTCTTCGCGGGGGCGGGGGGAGACTGGCTCGCCGGCGCTGTCGGGTTCCAGTGGCTCGACGCTTCCTTGTTCGGCCCCCGCTTCGAGGCCTATCAGAAGTACACCTTTTCGGGGGCCCTTCGTCCCTCGGAAGGGTTGAGCCTGGGCCTCTCGACTCACGTCTTCGGGAGTGCCACCAGCCGCGATCTGCAGGGTCAGACGGCCGTCGATCTCGGCCTGCAGTGGCGCCCGTCTCC
>JAQCND010000352.1 GCA_028274765.1 Bradymonadaceae bacterium | reverse complement strand
ACAGGACCACGGGGGCTCGAGCAATCACGCCCGAGACGATAAAGAGGAGTCCCGAGGCCAGGACCCAGATGCCGCGTCTGGTGAGGTGTGTACTCACGAGTCGGCGTATTCGACGCTATCGAGGGCCTGATCGACGATTTCGGAGGGCTGAGCGCCACCGAGCTCGGCCTCCGGTTCCAGTACCAGACGATGGGTCAGCGTGGGCTTCGCCAACTGCTGAATATCATCGGGAAGCACGTAATCGCGTCCTCGGATGAGGGCACGAGCTTTGGCGGCTCGCACGAGGGCGAGGGCGGCTCGCGGCGAGGCCCCGAGGTCCGTGTCGGTGTGACGGCGCGTAAATCGCACGAGATCGACGACGTAGCCCTGGAGCTCCTCGGAGATATGAATGTACTCGGCGATCTTGCGGAGCCGATTGACGTCGTTGTCTCCGAGGATGGCCTGAGCGGGGTCGGGGGTGCGCTGATGTGTCTCGAGGACGTCGAGTTCGCCGTCGCGGTCGGGGTAACCGATCTCGATTTTCATCAAGAAGCGATCGAGCTGGGCTTCCGGCAGCGTGTAGACGCCCTCCTGTTCGACCGGATTCTGGGTGGCCAGCACCAGGAAGGGCTGTTCGAGCTCGTGGGTGACCCCCTCGATGGTAACCTGTCGCTCCTGCATGGCTTCGAGGAGGGCCGACTGGGTCTTGGCGGGGGCCCGGTTGATCTCGTCGCCCAGCAGCACGTTGGTAAAGATCGGGCCCTTGCGGAGGACGAACTCGTTGGTCTGGAGATTCGGGATGTATGTCCCGGTGATATCGGAGGGAAGCAGATCGGGCGTGAACTGAACGCGACGGAAGTCGGCGGACAGGGTACGAGCGAAAGCGCGTACGAGCGTCGTTTTGGCCACGCCGGGCACCCCCTCCAGCAGGATATGTCCGCGGGCGATCATGGCGATCAGGAGCGATTCGATGATGTCGTCCGGGCCGATAAAGATTCGGCCGACCTCCATTTTGAGATTGCGAATTGGCTCCCGGTACGCCTCGATGGCCTCGGCGAGTTGACGTCCCTCGTGGTCCTCCCGATCGGAGGACGATTCGGGATCAGACGAAGGGTCGGGTACGTCGTTCATACTCCTCCTCGAGATCCATGAACTCGAGCACGCGCATGGCGCGCTGATAGAGTTGTATCAAGTCTCGGTCGCTGAAGTAAGCGTCACTGTCGAGAAAAACGCGGTGTCGGGTGGGAATGCGGGCGAACGTCGAGAGAACGTCTTTGAAGTCCCGCTCCAGCTCGTGACGCCGTGTCTCCGAGACGTCTTGGAGATAGCGGTCCGCAAATCGGTTGGATATTTGCACGACGGAGGCTCGCTTGTCGCTGTCGACGTGCCACATGTCGAGATCGCGCAGGACGATTTCCTCGAACGTCTCTTTGAGAATGGCCAGCGGGAGGGCGAAGTTCGTCTCGCGTCGATTGGCATCGAAACGGGAGAGGTTCCACTCGAATTCGCTCTGCGGCGATGGAGTGCCCTCCAGTGTATCCCCGACGTAGTTGCTGTAAGAGCGAGGCGAGCGAAACGAAAAGACGGTCGCCAGATAGAGCCCCAGTCCGACCGTCAGGAGGATCGCCAGGTAATACAGCAGAGGCGAAGAGGGAATCCGGTTTTGAGCGCGTTCGATCGCCTCGTTGATCGCTTCCTCGAGCTCCGAAGGCTCCGTCGACGCATCGTCCTCACCGTACGTGCCGGTCTGTTCGAAGGCGCCGATCATCAAGCGGGGCTCGCAGGGGCCTTCGGTCTCGCGACAGAGGTACGTCAGGGCGTTTTGAGCGAACTGGCGATTGTCGCCGAGCTGGAGCATGTGGTTGATCAGGAGACTCGCGTCTCCAACGACAATGACCTTGCCGCGTCCGAGATTCATGTCGTAGACCAGTCCTCCCCGATCTTGGTACGGCACGACGGGTCCGCCCCGATGCTTCAGGACGGCGGGATGATTGCCGACGACGTTGGAGACGCCCTCCAGGAGGGGGTGGATGCCCGTGGGCTCGAAGATAGGGAGGCCCGGTCGTCCCTCGACGGTGCGTTCGTGGGGCAGATTCTCCGGGGCGGGTGTCTCGCGCGTCATGTCGAGGCGCTCGAGGAGCGATGGGCTTCGGCCGAAGTCGTCGACCCAGAGCAGACGGCCGCCGTCGACGACGAAGTCAGAGAGCGATCCGACATCGATCTCCGTCTGCGGATAGATCACCATCAACCGATCGCGAGTCTCGAGCTCGCCATAGTCGAGTGCATCGGTCGGACGGAGTTTGATCTGCTCCGACGAGGCCAGCGCTCGCAGATCGCTCAACCCGTTCCATTCGGGATTCGAGAGTCGATAGTTGGCGGCTGATGAAGAGGTCTGGCCGAATCCGACAGCCGGGAACAGTCCGATCACGAGCCCCACCAGCCCCGCCAGTATCCATCCACGTCGGTGAGCTGAACTCGACATTACCGCACCTCCCCTTGCTGTTCGGCGACGTCCCGAAGGCGAAGCGCCAGTCGACGCGCCAGCTCCCACGTCTCCTCGGTGTAGGTGCGCTGGCTGAAGTAGGTCTCCTCGACGATGTCGGTCAAGGCTTCCAGGTAATCGGCCGTCGAGTCGAGTTGGTGATCGGGGTCGTCGAGCAGATCGCGGAGTCGCGAGGCCATGTTTTCGGCGCCCTCGGGGCGCTCCCCATCTCCCTCGACACGGGTGTCGAGCTCCTCCTGGATGACGGACTCGATCGCTCGTGGCGAGAGCTCCCCCCAGAGGTCGTCGCCGCGGATCATCTCGATCAGTGCCTGATAGAGCCGTCGAATCTTCAGCGGGACCGGGACGACGTCGAACCGGGCGCCGGCCAGCGTGCCGTCGTGGGGGATCGAAAAGGTGTGCCGGCCGTCGACGAAGCGATCGGAGCGGATCTCGAGCGTATACGTCCCGTCGGGGAGTTCGTTCCACGCGAATTCGCCGGCTTCGTCAGTCGACGTGAGACGAGTGTCGCCCTCGCCGTCGGGATGTAGCGCCACGTCGGCGCCGACGACGGGTTCGTCTCGCCAGACGTTCCGGACGCGTCCGAAAAGCGAACGCTCCGAACGCGATTCCTCCTCGACTACCTCGTCGAGTCGGACGGGGGCCAGTTCATCCTCCCGCTCGAAGGCGCGTTCGCGTGCCTCTCGTGCCTCGCGTCGCTCGCGTCGCTCGCGGAGTTTCCGCCGGACGAGCCACCACAGCTCGCGCCCGCCGACGACCGCCAGCGCCAGCAAGGCCAGCAAGCCGGCGCCTCGAGCGACCCAACGCGTGAAAGTCCGGTCGACACGAACGGTCCCGACCGAATGTTCGAAGGGGTCGCCGACATCCGGGATGAGCCGGAGATCGGCTCGCCAGGGGCCGTCCTGGAGCCTGGAACGCTCGAAGAATGCTTCGAAACGCCCCTCTTCGTCGGTTTCGACTTGGCGAGTGGGCACCTCGGTCGCCTTCGACGTGCGAGTATCCTCTCGTCCCCCTTCATTCGAATCGCGGGAGCGGGGCGGGCGATTTCCCTGATATCGAAGGGTCACCTCGAGATTCGCGTCGGCGATCTTCCCCACCTCTCCGCTCACACGGCCCTGGACTTCGAGGCCGCGTTGCAGACGATCGAAGACCTTGGAGACCGTCGCATCGAATGTGACGTCACGGAGCTGCTCGATCTGGAGTTCGGCCTCCGTGCCCTCGCGATGCTGGCCGTCGGGGATGACGACGCGGACGCGATTGCCTCCCGGCTGGAGACGATCGGCCACATCGAGCCGCACCAGCCCCGATGCATCGAAATCGATCGAACGCACGCGGTCCCCATTGATCTCGAGGAAACCTTCGGCCGGGACGCCCATGCCATCGACCAGAAGGGTCGCCGATAACGTGATGGCGTCGACGGGAGGACGTACGACTTCGGGGGCCTCGAGGGTCAACTCCATCGGCTCGGGGACGACCGAGATCGATTCGGTAGTCGACGCCCCGGCGACGTGGTCGGTCGCCTCGAAGCGCATCTCCACCTCGTAGGACCCGGGAGGTACGTCGAAGGCGATCGAAAACGTGCCTCGCCGCGAGGTATCGGTCGTGCGAGTCGCGACCGGTTCGTCGGTGTCGGGAGCACGCACTTCGACGCGGATCGGACGTCGAGAAAGAGGTTGGCGAAGATCGTCCCGGAGCGCTCCCGAGACGACCAGGCGTGTGCCGGCACTTCGGACGCCAGCCTCGAGCTGACTTTCCCCCTGAACGCGCAGATCGAGCCCCAGACTGATACGGGGCACGACGAGTCCGAGCACGACGAGCACCGTCATCGTCCAGCATCGAGCGTGTTCTCCCCAGGCCACCGATTCAAGAGGGCGTATCACGTCTCGCCCTCCGTCGTGCAGGCTGGCTCGGTCACGGTATCTCCTGTTCGAGGCGTTCGAGCTTGCGGCGCGCTCGCTCCGTCTTCGGACCCGATCCGGGTTCGAGGGCGAGGTAGCGCTTGAGGTGAGTGCGGGCGACGTTCGGCTCGGTCTGCTCGCGAGCCACGCGAGCCAGTCCGAGATGAGCCTCGGCGAGTGTCGCATCGATTTCGAGTGACTCGACGTAGAGCTGGCGGGCGCGATCGAGCTGATCGCGAGCCTCGAACCAGCGGGCCGTCTCCATCATGATGATGGGGCGTTCTCTTTCGGTAGAGCGCGCGCGGTCGAGATATGATTTTGCCTCGTCTCGTCCTTCGCGGCTTCCGTGGAAGATGGCGATCCATCGCAGCAGCTCAGCGACATAGAGGTCTCCGACGCCGCTATCTTCGTAACTCTCCAAAATCTGTCGAAAATTCCATCGTCCCGTCTCGTCGCCGAGTCCCAGGCAGGCACGTCCGAGGCCTCGAATGGCCTCTAGGCTGCTATTGTCGACCAACACGGCGTGGAAGAAGAGGTGGCGCGCTCGCTCGTAGTGGCCGAGCGCCAGGTGGACGTGACCCAGCTCCAGCTCGAGGCGGTGATCGGCTCCCTCGGTGCGCCACGATCGTTGGAGATGGCGCTCGGCACGGCGCTCTCGTCCCTCGAGTCGCGAGACCAGTCCTTGAAACCAGTGCGCTTCGGGGTCGCGGGGACGTCGGCGGAGTGCGCGCTCGCTCGTACGACCGGCCCGCTCGAGCCGGGCGCTCCACATGGCGATGGAGGTCGCGTCGACGAGGTAGCCCGTCGACGACGTTGCCGACGAGAGGGGGAGTTCCTCGAAGGTTCGATGCTCCCGATCATTCGCCTGAGAGAGGCGAGCACGGATGCGCAGGCGGAGCCGACGCAGAAGGGGGACGTCCGAGGGAGCGGGATCGGTTTCGACGAGCA
>JAQCND010000230.1 GCA_028274765.1 Bradymonadaceae bacterium | reverse complement strand
GTCGGCTTCGGGTCGGCCGTATTCGAGGTCCCACCGGATCACGAGTCCACAGACCATCATTCCGAAGGGCACGGTTCGGCGCGAGGCGGTCGGCTCGCGGCCCTCGGGCACCGACGGGCCGGGCTCGTTCGGATCGTCGGGTTCGTCGCCTGGAGCGAATCCATTCGAGACCGACGAGATCCGCATCTGCTGTTTGCAGTTGCGAAAGGCGACGTCGAGGCTCCACCGCTTGCAGGCCGGGCCGAGGACCTCTGAGGCCTCGGCGTCGGGCGTCGTTCGCACGAAGTAAGCATCGTCGTATCTGCCAGTGGGATCCCGAATGAGCACGACCGTGAGACGATCGTCGGCGTAAGCGCTTTTCCACTGGACTTCCAGCCACTTGACCTGGAGGGTCACCGTTGAAGACAGAGTCGTTCTGAGCGCGGTCTGTCGAGCGACTCACTACCGCGCCAGACATAGCGGGATGGGTGAGGGATGCATCGGCCCACGATCTCGTCACATCGAGGCCGCCGACGGCCCCTTGAAGTATGTACATCACTTGTATCGATCAGGGGCCGGAAATAGTTTGCTCCCGCGTCTCGCCGCGAGCGAGGGCCTCTGTGCCCTCCGAGCAGCGGGGCTGGAGGTGGACTCATTGTCGAAGGGGGAAGCGCTGGGCTCTCGATGAGACACGCGATTCCAAAAAAAATGCTCCCCGGTGAAACGACCGGGGAGCGATCGAGCTCAATGGATGAGACGAGGGAGCGGAAGACGCCGGCGGGCAGAGCGCCCGGCGACGCACGCCTCGGTCACTCGGCGACTTCGACTTCTTCGACGACGTCGTCCTCGTCGGGTTTTTCGACCTGGAGGGAATCGATGTCGAAGCGTTCGGAGATGTCTTCTGCGAAGACCAGCTCCGGCAACTCGCTGACGTGCTCGACGAAGTGGAACTCGAGCTCCTCTTTGACGTCGTCCGAGACGTCGATCAGGTCCTTCTTGTTGCGCTCGGGCAGGATGACGTGCTTGAGCTCGGTGCGGTGGGCGGCGAGGACCTTCTCTTTGATGCCCCCCACGGGGAGGGTGTTGCCGCGGAGTGTGATCTCGCCGGTCATCGCGACGTCACTGCGCACCTTGATGTCGGTCAGCAGGCTCAGCAGCGAGGCGAACATCGTGATCCCCGCCGACGGTCCGTCCTTGGGGATCGAGCCCGCCGGGACATGGATGTGGACGTCTTGGTCGTTCATAAACCGGGTATCGATGCCGAACTCTTCGGTGTGCGACCGGATGTAGCTGAGCGCGGCCCGGACCGATTCCTTCATCACGTCGCCGAGCTGGCCAGTCAGGACGAGTTCGCCCTTGCCCGCCATCTGGGTCGACTCGATGAACAGGATCTCGCCGCCGGCGGCCGTCCAGGCCAGGCCGGTCGCGACGCCCGGCTGGGCGGTGCGCTGGGCGACCTCGCGCTGGTACTCGACCGGTCCGAGGTAGTCGATGAGACTCTCTTCGTCGGCCGTCAGGGCGATCTCGTCGCGCTCATCTTCGGGGGTCTCGGCGACTTCGACGGCGACGCCACGACAGATCTCGGCGATGCGACGCTCGAGATTCCGCACGCCCGCCTCTCGGGTGTAGCTGCGGATGATCTTCTCGAGAGCGTCGTCGGTGATCCCGAGCTGCTCTTCCTCAATCCCATTTTCCTCGAGCTGCTTGGGGATGAGGTAGTCCCGCGCGATGTGCTTCTTGTCGTAGACCGTGTAGCCCGGGATCTCGATGACGTCCATGCGATCGCGCAGGGGCGCCGAGATGGGCTCGAGGACGTTCCCGGTGGCGATGAACAGGACGTTTGACAGATCGACCGGGAGCTCGACGTAGTGGTCGGAGAATTCGTCGTTCTGTTCGGGGTCGAGGACCTCGAGCAGCGCCGACGAGGGGTCACCGCGAAAGTCTTGACCGACCTTGTCGATCTCGTCGAGCATGAAGACGGGATTGTTCGTGCCCGCCTTGCGGAGCCCCTGGACGATGCGACCCGGAATGGCGCCGACGTAAGTACGTCGATGGCCTCGAATCTCGGACTCGTCGTGGATGCCGCCGAGGCTCATGCGGACGAATTCACGTCCGAGCGCTCGCGCCACGCTGCGTCCCAGGCTCGTCTTGCCGACACCGGGCGGTCCGATCAGACAGAGAATCGGACCCGACATCTCGTCTTTGAGCTGTCGGACGGCGAGGAACTCGATGATCCGCTCTTTAACCTCCTCGAGGTCGTAGTGGTCCTCATCGAGGACCTCTCTCGCTCGATCGATGTCGAGCTTGTCCTCGCTCTGCTCGCGCCAGGGGATGTCGACCAGCGTCTCGACGTAGTTGCGTGTGACGCCGTACTCGCTGGAGGCTGGCTGCATGCGACGGAGGCGCGAGAGCTGCTGTTTGCACTTTTCTTCGACCTCTTCGGGGAGATCGGCCTCTTCGACCTGCTGTTCGAGGTCGTCGAGGTCGCTGCCCTCGCCGTCGAGTTCGCCGAGCTGCTCTTTGATGGCCTTGAGCTGCTGGCGCAGGTAGTATTCGCGCTGGTTTTTGTCGATCTCTTCTTTGATCTGATTCTGGATCTTGTCGCTGACCCGCAGGACTTCGAGCTGGCGCGCCAGCATCGTGACGACCGTCTCGAGGCGATCTTTGAGCTCGAGGGTCGTCAGGATCTCTTGCTGTTCTTCGGTTTCGATGTCCATGTTGGCCGCGACAAAGTCGCACAGCTGGCCTGGGTCCTCGACCCCCTCGACCATGTCGCTGGCCTCTTCGGGCATCTCGGGGATGAACTTGACCACCTGCTTGGCCGTGCTCTTCAGGTTCATGAAGAGCGCATCGATCTCGACCTGGTCCTCGGGGTTGGCCTCGTTGGCCGGCTGGAGCACCTCGAATTCACCCTGAAAATAGGGCTCTTCTTGGTGCATCTCCTCGAGCTGGATGCGCTGTTGCCCCTGAATGATGACGCTGTAGTTGTCCTCGGCGATCTTGACGACCTTCAGGATACGAGCGGCCGTGCCGACCGTGTAGAGATCGTCGACGGTCGGCTCGTCGACGTCCGGATCGCGCTGAGTCAGAATGGCGATCGGCTCCTCTTTGTCGACCGCCTGTTCCATGAGATTGACGCTTCGAGGTCGCCCGACGGCGATCGGTACTACGACCTGCGGAAACAGGACCGTGTTGCGAAGGGGAAGTACCGGAAAATCGTGAGTTCCCTCGAGTTGAAAATCCGTCTGTGGGTGTTCGTCAGCCATGAGCCTGTCCTGTGAGATACAACGATTGATCGTTGCTTGCGAATGCGACTCGTCGGAGAGCGAGCACCTCGCTAGTACTCGTTACCGCGTCGTCTCTCGCAAGAGTCGCCGTCTTCGAGTGTCCAGTTGTCGGTCGGGAGCGCCGTGGGGCATCGTCGAGGCCGAACCCACTCGGGGGAATGACACCTCTTCGCGTCGACTCGCGCCATCTCCGACCTCTCTCGAGTCGGGTGCGACTCAGGTCCGTGGGATCTCGACGACGCGTGGTTGGAAGCGCCGGCGACCTCGCCGGCCGAGCATCGAGTCGGTTGGCTGCAAGCGTCGTGCCACGGCGTCTCCCACGGTGTCCGAGCGGACCCTCTCGAGTCCTCGAACGTCTCACCGTCGGTTAAGGCTTGACATGGAGGATGGCATCCGGTGCTCGACCCGGAGAACAAATCGTTACTCATAGGACACGCGTCGAGCCCCTACAAGCTCCGTACGAAGACCGATGGAGTGGGATAACGCCCGAGGTTATCTGGGCCTCGAGCCGTCACTCCCGGTCGAAGTCCATTCAAACATGGGAACGAAACGGACGGTGACAACCCCGGCGATGAGAGGCGCGAGGATAGCGCCCCGGGAAAGCCGGAGGATCGACCCCGGTGAATTGTCAAAGTCGACGATATCCCGTACGCTCCAAATACTGTGATGCGATTCGTACTGACACCGTTTTCCTATCGACTCGATGCTCGACATGTTTGTCGCACTCGCCGGAAACATCGGGGCGGGCAAGACGACGGCCGCCCATCTGCTGGCCAGCCATTTCGGATTCGAACTGTTCACCGAACCCGTACTGGAGAACCGCTTCCTCAAACTCTACTACGATGACATGTCGCGATGGAGCTTTACGCTCCAGATGGAGTTTCTGTTGAAGCGCCTCGAACACCACAATCAAGTCGCTCAGCACCCCAAGGCGTGTATTCAGGACCGGACGCTTATCGAGGACCCCGAGGTCTTCGCCAAGTATCTCCACGGCCTCGGCCACATGCGAGACGAGGAACTCGACCTCTATTTTGATTATTTCAAGCGATTCCACGACAATATCGAGCAGCCCGACAAAATCGTGCTGCTGCATACCCCGGACGTCAACGAGCTGATGCGTCGGATCGCGAAGCGGGGGCGCGAGGAAGAGAGCGATATCGGCGCCGACTTTCTCCGGGGGCTCAACGGGTACTACGAAAGCTTCGACCAGGTCGCTCGCGTCAAGTACGACATCGACGTGCTGAAAATCGACGTCACGGATCGAGACATACGCGAGGGCGAGGAGAGACAGACCTTTCTGACACTCGTCGAGGATTTCCTCAACGACGAAGTTCCACCGACCAACGAACTTCCCTTCGACGAATCTCCATCCTCGAACGATCTGCCTCTCGACGTCGCACGGGCGCCCGAAGAGGCGCGAGATCGGGTCGCCTCCCCAGACGAGATGACCGAGCACATGGGGGAGTAAACGTCACGCTCCGTACATGGCCCGGATGGCGAACGCCGCCAGGGCGAAGAGCACCAAAATGATACCGGTCATCGTCAGAAATCGACGTCCCTGTTCGGAATCGTCCGGGTCGTTCTTCTTTTTGCGTCTGCGTCGCTGCTGCGGCATGGTACATCCCCTTGATCTCGAGTCACGATCGTATCAGACGTCTCCTCTTCACCTCGTACGTTCATAAACATAGAGAAGGGGAGTCGATAGGTCCAACGTCGAGCAACTCAAATTCTCGTGCGCCCTCCCATCTCCCGGCATTCGATCGGCCATGACCTGTTCTCGTCGTGCGGTCCCGGACCGTGCGTCCAAGCCGCGTGCCTCTGACGCTCCTGTCCGTCCCCCTTGCACGTCGCACGAACCACCGATCGAAGAGAGCCGCCGCCCCCTCCTTTCGACAACGAAGCGATCATGCCTCTGTGGGAGGCACCGGCGTGGGATCGGGGAGATCGACGTCTTCGAGATCCCGGGGAACGATCGCGCGAGGCTCGTCGAGCGTCTGGACGATCTCGTAGAGATGGCGCTCCATGGCGCGATGATCCGAACCGTAGCGTTCTCTCAGGGCCCGGAGCGTCTCGCGCTCGAGCTCGGGAACAGGGCCGTCGTTGCGGCGATGGGCCTCGATCCGACGGTGGAATATCGCCTCGAGTTCATCGAGGTCGCGAGGGGCGTCCAGATCGACCTCGAGGACGTCTCGACTTCGGGCACGCATCTCGTCGGCGTACGACACGTGGGTGCCGCAGGCGATGGGAAGGGCGCGATTCCACAACTCGAGGCGCGTCGCACGCTCCAGAAACTGGACTTCGTCGACCAGAAGTACGTCGGCCTCCGGCCACGACGTCAGCCGTTCGTCGCGAGGGACGTACTGGTAAGCCGCCCCCTCGAGGTGCTCATGCAGCCCGTACAGCGCGGACGACTTCCCGCGCCCCGACTCTCCGCAAAACTCGACGATTCCCCCCGAATGGAGGTGGTCGATCTCTCGATCCAGCGTACCCACGACGAGCTCTCCCCGCTCCTCGCGGGGGATTTCGCCGAAAGGATTGCGTCGAAGGTTGAGATGGGCGAAGGGAAGACGAGGCATCCTCATGGAGACATGTCGCGAAGGGAGAGAGTACGATGCGACGACGACCGACCGGCCCCATCAGCTCTCGAAACACCTTCGATGCTATCGGTTGGACCTCGAGTCGAACAAGTCCCCTCTCTCGAGCAATTGCATCCATTTCGACAGGTGAAGTGTTTGTCCATCATCGCGTCGAGTGGTTGTCGCTTTGTCACCTCGAGGAGGATCGCAGATGCGATTTGTCAACAAGTGAGACGCATGGGCCTTTCTCCAGGCGCTGCCAAAGAGAATCAAACGAGCGATCGCCTCCCAATTTAGATCGGACTGTGCTCAACTGCGTTCGTGATGAGAGAGGACGAACTGGAGCGTGAATCTCGAGATAGACAAGTCACATGGGAGTGGATCATGAACCAGACGAGGTCGAACATGTTGCTCAGAGAGATGCGAGTTGCGGGAACCGTTCTGCTCGTCGTCGCCGGCGCCTTGTTGATGCCCCGCGCGGCATCGGCCTTCTGTGGGTTCTACGTCTCCGGGGCCAGCGAGGACCTCTACAACAATGCTACTCGGGTGGCGATGATGCGAGAGGGCCAGCAGACGGTCATGTCGATGCAGAACAACTACCAGGGGCCGCCCGAGGATTTCGCGATGGTGGTTCCCGTCCCCGAGGTCCTCGAAGAGGATCGCGTCAAGACCATTGAGGACGGCGTCTTCGACAAACTCGACGATTTGACCGCGCCCCGGCTGGTCGAATACTGGCAAAAAGATCCCTGCACGCGGAGGCGAGAAAGAATCATGGCCATGGAGTCTGCCTCTCCCTCGACCGGAAATGCTACGTCGGAGGGGGGGAGTAAGGACGTTCGACAAAAGGTCGACGTTGAGGCCCAGTTCGACGTTGGCGAATACGAGGTCGTCGTCCTGAGCGCCGAGGAATCGAATGCCCTCGACACCTGGCTCCGGCAGAACGACTACAACATCCCGGACGAAGCCGCTCAGTACTTTCGGCCCTACATCCAACGGGAAAGCTACTTCTTTGTCGCGAAGGTCGACGTCGACAGGGTTCAGTTCCAGGACGAACAGGCCGTCCTTTCACCGATTCGCTTCCACTACGAGAGCGATGCATTCAAGCTGCCCGTCCGTCTCGGCCTCATCAATTCCAACGGATCGCAGGATCTGATCACCTATCTTCTGGCGCGCAACCAGCGCTATCGTGTCGCCAACTACCCCAACGCCACAATCCCGACCAATCTCCCGGTCGACGAGAACGAGGTCAAAGGTTCATTTGCCCCCTTTTACGACGCTCTCTTCGAGAAGGTCCTCGATGACGAGCCCGAGGCCGTGGTGACCGAATATAGCTGGAACGCTGGCACCTGCGACCCCTGCCCCGTCCAACCGCTCCAGCCCGATCACCTCCAGACGCTGGGTGCCGATCTCCTCGTCGGGGAGAGTGGCGGAGCGGGGAGCGGCATTTTGGGGGGCTCGAACTCGTTCCCCGATCCGTCGGATTATCGAGATTGGACAGTGACGCGACTTCACACGCGGTATTCGAAGGAGACGCTCGGCCAGGACCTCGTCTTCGAGAAGGCTCCTCCCATTCGGGGGGGGCGGGGACCACCACGAGGCAAAGAGGGCGAGATGCCCCACCAGACGGCTCGCCAATCGGGTCGCAACAATTTCCAGGCTCGCTACATGATCCGACACTTCTGGGACGGCGACGTCGACTGTGACAACCCCAACTGGAGCCGCTGGGGCGGACGAGGTGGCCCCCAACCCGCCGGCGACCTGGGGTTCGAGTCGAACGGCGGATCGGTGGAGCTGAGCGAGGCCGTCGAGCAGACACGAGTGCCCGAGCTGGGTGTCCTCCAGTCGTC
>JAQCND010000229.1 GCA_028274765.1 Bradymonadaceae bacterium | reverse complement strand
CGCGTGGCGCTGGCGCGGGCGCTGATTCGTCCCTCGGATCTGCTGTTGCTCGACGAGCCGACCAATCATCTCGACGTCGAGACCATCGAGTGGCTCGAACGGTACCTGGAGACCCGCACGGGCGGCCTGTTGATGGTCACCCACGACCGATACTTTCTCGAGCGCATCTGTAACGTCATCGTCGAGATCGACCAGAACCAGCTCTTCCGCTACGAGGGCAACTACGAGACGTATCTCCGCAAGCGCGAGGAGCGCTACGAACGGATGCGCAAGCGCGAACAGAAGCGCCAGCAGATGGCCGAACAGGCCCGCGAGTGGCTCCAGCGCACCCCTCAGGCCCGGACGAGCAAGGCGCAGGCCAAGGTCGACCAGGCCGAAGAGCTGATCAACAGCTCGTACGAACCCGACGAGCGGGGCGACGTCGAGCTCGATACCGTCGAGAGTCGGCTCGGTGACAAGACCGTCTTCATGGAGAACGTCACCAAGCGCTGGGGGAACGAGACCTACGTCGAGGATTTTTCGTATCGCTTCAGCCGCGACGAGCGCCTCGGCATCATCGGGCCCAACGGCGTCGGTAAATCGACGCTGATCGATCTGATCGTCGGGCGCGCCGAACCCGATGTGGGTGAGATCGAGCGCGGCGAGACGGTCGTCTTCGGCTACTACGACCAGCAATCCGCCGATCTCGATCCCGACCAGCGCGTCCACGACTATGTCACCGACATCTCCAACCGGATCGAGACCGAGGAGGGCGAGCTCAACGCCACGGACATGCTCGACAAGTTCCTCTTCGACCGCGACCGCCAGTGGGACTCGATCGAGAAACTCTCGGGCGGCGAACGGCGGCGCCTCTATCTGCTGGGCGTGTTGATGCGGTCGCCGAACTTCCTGCTGCTGGACGAGCCCACCAACGACCTCGACATCGACACGCTGAACGTCCTCGAGGATTATCTGGAGGACTTCGAGGGAGCCGTGATCGTGGTCAGCCACGACCGCCATTTTCTCGATCGCACTGTCGATCACATGCTCGTCTTCGAGGAGAAGGGAGAGATCGAAGAGTTTCCGGGCACCTACACGCCGTGGATGGAGCGACGCCAGCAGCGACGGGAGGCCGAGCGTCAGCGTACGGACGATTCGCCGGACCAGGAGACCTCCGGAGCCGACTCCGACGAGGCCGGCGACGATTCGGGCGAGACGCTCAGCTACACCGAACAGCAGGAACTCGACGAGCTCGAGTCACGTATCGAGGCCATCGAGAGCCGGCTCGACGAGATCGACGAGGAGATGGCCGAACAGGCCGAGGACCACGAGGCGGTCCTGGAGCTCGACGAAGAGAAGCGTCAGCTCGAAGAAGAGCTGATGGAGAAGATGGAGCGCTGGGAGGCACTCGTCGCCCGGGCGTGAGAGCGTGTCTCGGGCCCCCGTGCCTTGTCGGGGGAGAGCGAGGTTGTTAGA
This sequence comes from Bradymonadaceae bacterium, assembly GCA_028274765.1. GTDB lineage: Bacteria > Myxococcota_A > Bradymonadia > Bradymonadales > Bradymonadaceae > CAJXPB01. The sequence continues at coordinate 1,804 of JAQCND010000229.1, read as the reverse complement.
CTCCCGAGCGACACTCGTTCGACGCTCCCCTCTTGTCTGCAGGAACATATATGTCCGACGTTCAAACCACGGTTCGCGACTATTACGGCGACGAACTCGAGCAGACCGACGATCTCGAGTACAGCGCCTGCTGTACGACCGACTACGATCCGCGACTGACGGCCAATCTCACCGACGAGGTTCTCGACCAGCGCTACGGGTGTGGCAGTCCGATTCCGTCGCTCCTCGAGGGGCGGACGGTCGTCGACCTCGGCTGCGGCGCCGGGGCCGACTGCTTCATCGCCTCGCAGTTGGTGGGGCCCGAGGGCCGCGTCGTCGGCGTCGACATGAGCGATGAACAGCTCGAGGTGGCCCGCGACAACGTCGAGCCCCACATGGAGGCGTTCGGCTACGATGAGCCCAACGTCGAGTTCGTCCACGGCGAGATCGAGGACGTCCCGCTCGACTCGGGGATCGCCGACGTCGTCATCAGCAACTGCGTCATCAACCTCTCGCCCGACAAGCGGGCCGTCTACGACGAGATCTGGCTACTCCTGAAGACCGGCGGTGAATTCTATATCTCCGACATCGTCGCCGACCGGCGCGTGCCCGAGCATCTCCAGGCGGACCAAAAGCTCTGGAGCGAATGTCTGACGGGCGCGCTCTACGAGGAAGATCTCCGACGGGTCGAACAGGCGGCGAGGTTTGCCGATGCTCGCACGGTGCGCGCTCAGCCGACCGGCGATACCATCGAGGGCGTCCGCTTCGAATCGCAGGTGCGGCGGGGCTTCAAACTCGACCTCGAGGACCGCTGCGAGGATTACGGACAGGTCGCGCTCTATCTCGGGACGATCGAGGGCGAGTCGACCCTCCAGCTCGACAGCGGTCACCGATTTGAAGCGGGCGAGCCGGAGCGCATCTGCCGCAACACGGCCCAGATGCTGACCGAGACGCGATTTGCCGAGCACTTCCGGGTCAGCGAACCACTTCGCCATCTCGGCGCATTCGAGGACTGCACGACCGACGCCGAGCGCGAGGCGAGTGACGACGCGCCCGAGACGATCGAGATGCCGGAGACGGTCGAGACGAGCGACCGAACGGAGCAGTCGGAGACGAGTAGTTGTTGCTAATGGAGTGGGCCCCGGCTCGAACGTCAACGTGGTCATCATGCTCGATCGAACGGCGAGCGCCGATGAGTGACGAGCCCGACGACTCGGGGCCTCGACGACGAGTCTGACGTTGTCTGTCCCATCACGTCTCGTCTTCGCTCGTCTCCTCGGCGGGTTCGGTTCTGACTTCGTCGGCCGGATATTTCTGGCAGTTGATCTCGAGCTTGTCCTCGGCCGCCTCGACGAGATCGATGTCGAGACGATCGCAGAGCATCAGCAGACAGAGCGCCACGTCCCCGATCTCGCGACGCACTTCCTCTTTCGTCTCCCGGTCCTCGAGGAGGTCGTCGGCCTCGTCGTTGGCGACCCATCGGAAGTGATCGAGGACTTCGCCCGCTTCCGAAGCCAACGCCATCGAGAGATTCTTCGGGTCGTGAAACTGCTCCCAGTTGCGCTCTCGAACAAATGTGCGGATCGATGCGTGGAGATCGTCCAGACGATCGGTCATTGTGTCTCCTGCTGTCGAAGTGACGGGGATCGCGTCTCATTCCTTCCTGACGTCCGTCATACCGCAACCGAGACCATTTCATAACCTCGACCCCGTCCTTGTTTGCACCCGGATTCGTTCAGTCGTGGAACGTCTCGACGTCGGATAGTGGATGGGATCGGGGGCGATGGCCGCTACTGACTCAAGTTCTGGGCGCGCTCGACGATCT
>JAQCND010000228.1 GCA_028274765.1 Bradymonadaceae bacterium | reverse complement strand
CGACGTCTGCAGTCGACCGACTAGATGATCAGCCGGCGGGTCCGCTGGAGATCCCTTCTCCGCTTCGTCGAGATCCCACGGACCCGAGTCACACCCGATCGTATTTGAGTCCGCTCGGATACCGTGGAATGCGCCGTGGTACGACGTTTGCAGTCGATCGACTCGATGATCGGCCGGGGGCTCGCCGGCTCACGTACGCAGACATTTTATTCTTGTGCGATTGTCCTCTGGCCAGCTGTGGCGATATCATTCCCACTGGAGCGCCCCCATGCTCGTACGTTTCGGGTCGCCGGAACTCTGCGGCACGAATGGAAGAGAATTGGATCACTCGGAGAAGCACGGGGAATAGAGACGTGACCCCACCCTCTTAGATAAGCGTCGAGCCCGTTGGCGGAGACTGGGCTCCTCTCTTTGGAGCTTACATCCATGAATCCGAACGGTCTCCCACGGTCACGGAGAGACGACGGGGACGCGATGGAAGACGTCTCGTATGGTCGTTCCCCGTCCCTGGAGATCGAGCGACGTGCGCGCACCTTCTCGCGTCTCGAAGGTCTCGATACCCATCGCCTCCAGCTCTTCGATGGCGGGGGGCCCCACCAGTGCCATGCGACATCGATCGAGAGCCAGTGCCAGCACGTACGCCCGCTGCTGTCCACCGCGCGTTTCGATGGCGCGATCGCTTCTGAGCTCCTCGAGCAGCGTGTCGCGTCCTCGCCGCATGGCATCGGCACAGGCCTGCTCCCCGGTCCCCTGTCCGATCCCCTCCGGACACGGGGCTTCGACGACGATCGTGCCACCGGACGCGATGGCAGATTGCTCGGCGAGGGCCACATAGGTGGCTGCACGCGAAGCCTGGTAGACATTGGTGCCTTTACCGGCCGAAACCGGTAGATGGAGCCAGTCAAAGGGCTCGTCAACCGGCTCGAAGAAGCGCTGGCGAGCGATTGAAACTGCCTCGTCGAACGCTTCGCGAACGGGACCGAACGTGGCCGATAGCGAGGTTGAAGCAGTGGCCGGCACAATCTGGAGGGCATCGAGGGCGTCGAGCGATTCGATCAACCGCCAGAGGGCTGCGTGAAAGGGGTTGTCGTCGACGGAACCGAGTCGCGTCCCGGGGAGGCGGAGGAATTCGAGTCCATGCATGGCCCCAATCGTAGCGGCTCCTCCGCACCCGATCGCCACCCCTTTGGGACCACCCGAGAATCCGGCATACTGATGAGGTTCGACCGTCCCGACGGTGATGATGTGATCGGCCGCCGGGAGACGCTCATGGACGCGAGCTGGAAGCGTCGGCCAGTCCCCCCGATCCGAAGCGACATCCGCCTCGAGCGTGACGATCGAGGCGCCGCTGGCGTCGTGTTGGACGAGCTCGAGGTCCCATCGATCGATGACTCGTCTCAGTGGCTCGAGCTCGTCGCCGCGCATAGGACGGTGGAGGCCCATCCCCACGACGACGAACGGCCGAGCTCCCGCCTCGACCAGGCGCTTCAGCAAGGGAGCGAGCATTGCCTCGTAGTTGATGGGGCGCGTGTGATCGGGGACGACGACTGCGACCTCTCGATCGACGACATCGTCGGGCTCGAACGTCTCGTCGAGTGTCGATGCGATGCGGATCCGAACGTCTGACATGAGATCCTCTCCTGGAGCGTGACGAATGGTGACAGTCATCTCGTTCCGACAGCATGTCGGACCGATCAAACGGAGGGGACGATTGCAGTCTTCGTCCCGTCACGACGCGTTCCTTCGTTAGATTATCCCGCTTGCGCCGAGGGCGCGAGGGAGACTCGCCGCGAGGCGACGCGATCGGCCTGACCTCGGGCATGGGTGACCCAGACGAAGGCTCGATCGCCATCGACCTCTCGGATGTAGTCGAGCACGTGGGATTCGACGTCTCGTGTCCTTTCTTTGTCGAGCGCTGCCGTCGGCTCGTCCAGCAAAAGGACCTCGGGACGCAGCGTCATCGTGCGCACCAGGGCGACTCGTTGCCGTTCCCCGACCGAGAGGCGCTCGAAGTCCCGTTCTCCGTCGAGCGAGTCGAGTCCGAACCGCTCGAGTTGCTCCCACTGCTGGTCGCGCGTCAGGGGCTCGATGTCGGGGTCGAGCTCCTCCGCCATGCGTCTCGCGAAGGCGAGGTTGGCCTCGACCGTGCCGGCGACGTCGACGGGCTCCTGGGGAAGATAGAGGACGCGACGGCGCAGTTGGCGGAATGCATCTCCCGTGACGAGGTCGCCCTGCCATCGAATCTCGCCCGTCGCGCGCTCCTGAAGTCCGACCAGCGACCGGAGCAACGTGGATTTGCCACATCCAGACGGCCCCTCGAGGACGATGCACTCCCCGGCTCGGACTTCGAAGTCGAACTGATCGAAGATCCGTTCAGTTTCGGGAGCCTCCGGCCTCCAGGTCAGGTTGCGAATGGCGAGCAGGGGAGGCGTCGACATGCGACAGCCAGGCGAATAGCGGGTGAAAGGCTCGAAGCAGTCGATACGATTGACGGGAGCGTCCTCGAGGTCAAGCTCTCTCGTGCGAACTGACTGTCGGCATCGTGGGAGCGAAGGACGAGGGGCCTGCTCGATGGCAACTTCTGGCCCTCGATGGCGAGGGGGAGAGAGTTGACGCAGGGCGCTCTGTGTCCGACAAACAAGGCGGCTCAATGATGATGTCGAACGGTGGCGTGAACGGTCGATGGACCTGCGCCACATGGCGTCGAGATGTGCGATTCAACGCGACTTACAATGTCGAGAACCCATGGATGATCACACGTCCGACGAGGCGTTTCCGTACGAGCGCATCGAAGAGATTGGCGATGGCGGCATTGGGACCGTCTATCGAGCCGAGCAGACCCGTCTGGGCCGAGAGGTCGCAGTCAAGGAGATCAACAACCTCTTCGATATCTTTGCCGATCTGAAACGGAGCGACATCGTCCATCGCTTCACCAACGTCGTCCAAGAGCAGGCGGCCCTTTCGCACCCGCACATCGTCCAGGTTCTCGATCTGATTTCGGAGACGGAGTATCCCTATGTCGTCACCGAGTACGCTCCCAACGGCAACATCCGGCGCCTGATCGAATCCGAGGACGAGCGGTCGCTCAATCTGGCGCTCAAATATTTCGTCCAGATCCTCCACGGCCTCAACGCCGCTCACAAACAGGGGGTCGTCCACGGGAGCATCAAACCCGAGAACGTCCTTCTCGATCCGGCCGGGAACGCATGCCTCAGCGACTTCGGGGTCTCGAGGCTCGTGGACCTGAGCGGAACGACCGATCAGGTTTATGTCGGCGTCGGGTCGGTCGCGTACATGCCCCCCGAACAGATCCAGAACCCCACCGATGTCACCGTCGAGAGCGACATCTACGCGCTCGGTATTCTGTTCTACGAGCTGTTGACCGGCAAAGTACCCGGACGTCGTTCGCCGATGCCTTCGAGTTTTTACCCCGAGATTCCGCGGGCGCTCGACGACATCTTCGATCGCATGTCCATGGATGTTGCCGAGGATCGCTACGCATCCATCGATGACATCCTCGTCGACTTCTACAGTGCAGATGCGATCGTCGATCTCCTGGACCGCGAGACTGGCGTCGTCTTTCTTCGCGACCCCGTCCAGCACGGCGAGGCTCGATTTACCGGGGGGGACGACGGCGAGGAGGCGATGGCGGCCGATGGCGGCGAGTCCGGCGACGCCTCGGACGACGAGCCCTTCGTCCGCGAGGATACCGACTCGGGTCGGACCGGGATCGGTGAGGAGGCTCAAGAGTCGAGCCCCGATGCGCCGGCCGATGACGCGTCGGCCTCCGAGTTGAGTGGCGAATCCTCCGGGGCAGAACTCGGTGACGATTCGTCGCCCCCCGAGCTGGGCGAGAAGCCCTCGGACGCCGAATCCGAGGAGACGTCGTCGGAGAAAAAGTCCGATGGCCTCGACGGTGATGAGCCCTCGACCGAGACGACCGAGGCGAGCGCCGAAGACGAGGAGGTGCTCGACAAGCTCGACGAGTACGGTGAACTCTTCGAAGATTGATCGACCACTCGTCGAGCACCCCGAACTCGTTGCAGGAGTCGGGGACAACGCGTCTTTCCTCGAAATCGGTCGTGATCGACGAGCTCGTAAAGGGCCATCAGGGCGATCGCATAAGGATTGAACGATCGCGGATATGAGCCGTCTGGAAGCCGGCGCTCCGGAGTCAGGCCCCCCGAATCGACTCGATATGGGTTCGGAGCGCCCCTGTGCATCTTTGATGTGAGCATCCCTGCTGGCATATGGCTTCAGCGACTCCTTGGCAGACGAATGGAAGCGACCTAACGGAGGTCGAACCTTGAATGTGTTACTTATACCTCTAATGCGATCGCCCTGGATGCTCATCTGTTAGATGTTGACGAAGGGCTATTTAAACGCCATTTCATACGATTGGCTCAAACATATGCATCACATCCTTCTTGCTCCCGCCCTGTTCGGGGCTCGGATAAGGGGCATCCTCCGGGCTCGCGCCCGGAGCTAGATGGTGCCGCTCCCTTCGGGAGCTCTCCAGGCGCCGCCCATCGATGCAGGTCGATGAAACGACGTTTAAATACGTCCTTTTGGCCATCGTCACGACGCGATGGAGACTCGGGGATGAGGCGGGCGGCCGTTGAAGGAGACGTCCCGGCGCGCGACTTCTCGACGCGTGAAGCGAGATGCGGCGTTCAATATTCCCAGTACGAGCCGACACACCACCGATACCACTCCCAGAAGGGGTCTGCCCCTGCCAGATCGTGTGTGCCCTCGCTCATTGGATACACCTTCCCC
>JAQCND010000225.1 GCA_028274765.1 Bradymonadaceae bacterium | reverse complement strand
CATGATGGCCATTCTGGAGGATTTCGATCGCGACGTGCCCGAAGGCCTCGAGGAAAAAGCCCGACGATTGACGTCCCAATCCCGAGCTCGATCGAGCACCTCGCTCCCTCCCACTCCCCTCAACCTCGATCCCCACGTCGACGACTCGCCCGACGTCGAACACAACGATCCGTGTCCCTGTGGCAGCGGCCGAAAATACAAGAAGTGCTATCTCAGAAGCGAGAAAAAAAGTAGATATCGGCATGTCCGTACGAAGAGAGATGTCGGGAGAGGAACTCGCCCCGAACGGGGTGCCCCCCCCCCTCCTCCGAGACCGGTGCTCTTCATTGCGGATCGAGACGTTCGACCCGATCGCGCCCGTGCTCTTTGGCCCGATAGAGGGCCCGATCCGCTCGCTCGACGACGGTTTCGGCGTCGTCGTCGGAGGATTCGACTTCCGCGACGCCGAAACTGGCCGTCATCTGGAGGGGGTGCTCCTCCCACTCGATACGTGCGTCGGCCACTTCGGAGCGGAGTCGTTCGGCAAAGCGCCGGGCTCTCTCCACGTTTGTCTCGGGGAGCAGGCAGACGAATTCCTCGCCTCCGTACCGCCCCATGACGTCGTTTGGGCGCAAATGGTCGCAACACACGTCGGCGATGCGCTGCAGGACACGATCCCCCGCTCGATGGCCGTGCGTATCGTTCAACTCTTTGAAGTGATCCAGATCGAGAAGCACGATCGAGAACGTCGTGTTGTATCGTTCCATACGTTCGAATTCGCGCTGGAGCATCTGAAAGAAGAATCGACGGTTGTAGAGGCCCGTCAGAGAATCCTTGGTGGCGAGCCGGACGTTTTTGAGCGCCGTGGAGGCCTGTCGAGCGAACGTTTCGACCAATTCGCGTGTCTGCTCGTCGAATATCTCGTCGTCTCTCTCCAGGACGACGACTCCGAGCATCTGGTCGCGAGTTCGGAGGGGAACCGCAAGCCAGGCTTCGGGGGAGTCGCCGACGGCGGGATCGTCGCCTCGATCGGCGAGTTCCGACCCCGACAGATAGTTGCTCGTCTCTCGTCGTCGAAGATGCTCGAGACATCCACTCGCTTCACACCATCGTTCGAGCGTCTCGAGATCTTCGAGCTGGGATGGAGGTGAGCCCGTGATGGCCTCGAGCCGGGTCTCGTCCCAGATGGCGACCCATCCTCGATCGAACCCGAGTTCATCGGCGATACCCGAGAGCAGCTCGTCGGAGATTTCAGACGGATCGAGCGTTTGATTCATCGACGTCAGCGTGGTCCGAAGCGTCTCGGCAAACTGTTTTTGGCGACGTTCCGAGGCGATTTCCATCTTGAGTTGAGTCGTACGGATGGTTTCGAGCGCTACGGGAATGTGATTGGCGAGGGCCTCCAAAATGGCCAAGTCGTCGGTCGAGAGCACGCCCCGAGCGAGGCGGCTGTCGAGATAGAGGATGCCGATGCATTGTTCCTGACTCTGAAGGGGGACGGCGGCTGCACTTCGAACCTCCGAGGCGAGCATGTCCTCGAATCCCCGACGTTCGGCTTCTCGAGGATCGTGGAGCACGAGGGTTTCGTCTCGGTCCCGGGCTTCGGTGACGATATCTTCGGCGAACGCCTCCATTTCGATGAATTCGTCTTCGGCGTCGAGCGCCACCGAGGTTTCGAGCTCTCTGTCGATCGAGGAGCTGTCGTCTTCGTGCAAAAAGACGGCTCCCCGTTCGACCCCGAGAATGGAGATCACTTCCCGCAACACCTCTCGAATTTGCTCCTCGGGCGCGCGGGCCCCCGAGGCGGCGAGACTGACCTGGAGTAGAGCGTCGAGGTAGGCTCGAGTACTGCTTTGGCTCGATATGTGTGACTTGGACGACGTCTCGAGCGAGGAGGGCGAAGTGCGTCGAAGTGTCGGGAAATCCTCGAGAACCCGTCGTTGATCGGGCGTCCAATCGCACCGCTTGGCGAGTTGAAGGGCAGCCTCGGCCTGGTCGATGGCCATCTCCTCTCGTTCCTGCTTGCGGAGGAGACGGGCCCGGCGCAGACGAGCCTCGTAGATGGCCCAGAGGTTGTCGTGTTCGAGCGCATATCGTTCGGCGTCACTCCACGTCTCGAGGGCTCGAGCCTCTTCGCCCTCGAGGCGTTCGCGACTTCCCCGAAGGACGCGGAGATGGGCTCTGAGATTGTCGTGGCGTCGAGCCGCTCGCTCGAAGTCCGAGAGCAACTCTTCGAACATGGACGCCGCTCGCTCGACGCTCTCCCCCGTGGCCGCATGGAGGCGCTCGAGTGTGCCATAGCACGCGTAGACATAAAAAGATCGAGTGTACGTGGGAAGGGCGGTGGGGCGTATCTCGAAGGAGCGCCACGCCTCGATCGCTTCCTCGAGTTGCGACCAGTCGCGACTAAAATGCGCGAGGGCGGCGACGGCATCGATGTGGAGCATCGTTCGGTACGTATTCTCGATCTCCGCCTGTTCGAGATCCTGAGGACCTCTGAGCTGGGATTCGGCTCGTTCGAAATCTCCGAGTTGCGCGAGCATTTCCGTGCCGGTCTTGAAGGGGCTCTCGAATCCCTCCCGTTTGTTGCGCCGAATGAAGCGGTCCAACCAGTCGTGTGCACGCCCGGCATACCCGCGGAGATGGAGATTCCAGATCGTGATGATGCAGGAGTAGTTGTAGTCCCCACCTTTGAGCCAGTATTCGGCGTCGCCGAAGACGTCGTTGATCTGGCGTTCGGAATCGAGCTGGTGGCCGGACTCGAAGAGAACCCACCCCTTTCGGTTGCGAGCGAGCGCGACGAGGGCGGGACGTTCGAGCGTTTCGGCGGCATTTCGACTCTGATCGACGAGCCATCGAGCTGGAGACTCGAGTCCGATGGCCCCGAGAACGGCAGCGGCCATGCTGTAATTTTCAACCATCGCCTCTGAAGGACCGAGGCGATTGGAGGCATAGAAGCCGCGGAGGACGTACAACAGGCTCGGGATGGGTCGGAGATCCCAGTATTCGATCTGCTGACCGAGCTGATAGATGAAAAGTTGGAAGCGGAAATGATGCGCCTTCTTCTCGGAGGCCGTCCCGTAGCCGATCCCCGATAGGCGCACGAACCACCCCAGTACGAAGAGCGCGAGACTTCCGAGGGTGAATCGAAGGGGAGATTCAGACGAGAGAGGTTCGTCCAGCTCCCGGAGCGCGTGTTGGTACTGCTTGCGGGCGGGCGCCATTTTGAAGACGTCCCAGAGGTACGTCTCGCCGTGGAGTGCTCGAATGTTGGCGCGCCGCTCGGGGGCGTCGGCGAGGTCGAGCGCTTTTCGCCATGTCCGGCGGCTTTCGTCGAGTCGCCCCGTCTCTCGACAC
>JAQCND010000213.1 GCA_028274765.1 Bradymonadaceae bacterium | reverse complement strand
CTGTCGACCGCGCGTTCTACGAGCAACTCCTCGGCGACCTGCCGTCCGGCGAGGCAATCGAACTCTATCGGGAGTTCCTCGAATCGGATATCGACTTCCGGAACGTCCGCAACGCGCTACGACTCGCTCGCAGCGGTGCGGATATCGATCCCGGAGCCTACTTTATCGACGGCGGCCGGCTGTTTTCGGCCAGCGAAATGTCGACACTCGTCGAGAACACCGACGAACTCGTCGCCCGGATTCGCGAGAGCACGTACGGCGACAGACTCTCCGAGCCGCTGGACGAACTGGAGACCGCCGACAGCCTCATTGACTTCGAGCGCGCACTCGAAGGCGTGTTGCTGGAGTACTCCAGACAACTCGGGAACGTCCATCCGCTCTCGATCTGCCCCGTCGTGGCCTACATTTTGATGAAGGAGCGCGAGGTAACCAACATCCGTGCCATCGCTCGCGGCCGCGAGGCCGGGCTGAGCGAGGCCGATATCGAAGAGGAGCTGGTGATCCAATGAGTCAGGAAATCGCCGTCATCGGCAGTCCGGAGTTCACGACCGGCTTTCGGCTAGCTGGCGTCCGGAAATGCGAGAACATCCCCGACGACGAGAAAGACGACGCGCTTGACGATGCCGTCGAGCGCGTTCTCGACGACGACGATGTCGGGATAATCGTCATGCACGACGAGGACATGGATCACCTGTCCCGCGGCCCCCGGAAGGCCATCGAAACGAGCGTCGAGCCGACGCTCGTCACCCTCGGTGGCGGTGCTGGCAGCGGCGACCTGCGTGGACAGATCAAACGCGCCATCGGCATCGATCTGATGGAGGAAGACTAACTATGAGTCAAGCAACCCAACAGGACGCCAAAACCGGCGTCATCGAAAGCGTCAGTGGGCCTGTCGTCACCGCCCGCGATCTTGACGCCCGGATGAACGACGTCGTCTACGACGGCGACGAAGGGCTGATGGGCGAGGTTATCGAGATCGAAGGCAACGTGACGACGATTCAGGTGTACGAGGAGACTTCCGGGGTCGGCCCGGGCGAACCCGTCGAGAACACGGGCGAGCCGCTGTCGGTCGACCTCGGTCCCGGCATGCTGGATGCCATCTACGATGGTACCCAGCGCCCACTCGACGTGCTGGAAGACAAGATGAACAGTGCGTTTCTCGACCGCGGGGTCGACGCCCCCGGGATCGACCTCGACAAGGAGTGGGAATTCCAGCCCGAGGTCGAGGCGGGAGACGAAGTCTCGGCCGGCGATATCATCGGTATCGTCGAGGAGACGGTCACCATCGACCACAAGGTGATGGTGCCGCCGGACTCCGATGGCGGCGAGGTCGTCAGCGTCGAGTCCGGCAGCTACGATGTCGAGGAGACGGTCGTCGAACTCGACTCCGGCGAGGAGATCTCGATGCATCAGGAGTGGCCGGTGCGGACACCACGGCCAACCGAAGAGAAGACGACGCCGACGGAACCGCTCGTCTCCGGACAGCGCGTCCTCGATGGGCTGTTCCCGATTGCGAAAGGCGGCACGGCCGCGATTCCGGGTCCCTTCGGCTCCGGCAAAACCGTCACCCAACACCAACTCGCCAAGTGGGCCGACGCCGACATCGTCGTCTACGTCGGCTGTGGCGAGCGCGGCAACGAGATGACCGAGGTCATCGAGGACTTCCCAGAGCTGGACGATCCAAAGACGGGGAACCCGCTGATGGCCCGGACCTGCCTCATCGCTAACACGTCGAATATGCCCGTCGCAGCGCGCGAATCCTGTATTTACACGGGGATCACCATCGCGGAGTTCTTCCGTGACATGGGGTACGATGTGGCGATCATGGCCGACTCCACCTCGCGGTGGGCCGAGGCCATGCGAGAGATTTCGTCTCGACTCGAAGAGATGCCCGGTGAGGAAGGCTACCCGGCCTACCTCTCGGCGCGGCTCAGCCAGTTCTACGAGCGAGC
>JAQCND010000212.1 GCA_028274765.1 Bradymonadaceae bacterium | reverse complement strand
GAGGCACGAGAGCTGAGGCGAGCGGTCGAGAGCTACTTCGCCGATCTCGAGCGCATGAACGAGGCGTCGTGAACGCCGCGGCGAAGAGGCTGAAGTTTGCAAAGACTCGGTCGTGATGTGACGTTCGCTGCTCGCCTCCTCGAAAACTTTACTCTCCTCGGTGGTCGCGTTATCAATCGGGGATAGATGCGACGGGCTCCGACCCCTTCGTCGAGCGAGGTTCCACGTCGGATCCCGTCGAGTGACGATTCGCCCCCGTTAGACGCCTCCGATCGGTCGAGTCGACCCCGAATATCAGGACGGTGATCATGTCGAGAGACGAGGTACTCGCGCGGCTGCGCCGGGAGATGTCCAGCGGCGACTGGCGGCGCCTCGACCCCGACGAGCGACTCTCGGAGCTGGAATCGGAGCTGCGGCGGCTCGCCGATCAGTTGGACGAAGCTCGTGATAGTTACTTCAATACAACGGACGGGGATCTGCTCCAAGCACTCGACGAACTCGCCGCCACGCTCAGCTACATCCGCAGCGACGCGGGCCGACTCTTTCGGGGGCTGACACGCCTGGCCGACGAGATTCGCACCGAGCTGAATCGACTCGACGACGAGGAGCCCGAACTCCACCGCACCATCGAGCTCCCCGGCCTGGACGACCAGCTCGATACGCCCTCCTCCGAGACCGAGTCCTGCAACGATCCCGTTCAGGGCGATCTCTTCGAGGACGTCGCCTGACGTCGACGCCCAACGAGCACGACGACGGCGAGCAACCCCCATCCGAATGGAGGCCACGTGGCGTCGCGAGAGGTCTCACACCGACATCCTCGATTGTCGTCATCCGCCTCCTCGCTCTGGGACGGATAGCGATCCCGCCAGTCGTCTCCGACATCTACCCTGGCATCCGACCTCTGGCCCGGTCGGCCGCTCGCGTCGCCGGTACCGGCATCTCCCCCCGAGCCCGCATCGGGCTCTTGGGGCGGGCGAAAGTCTTCGGGGTCGTCGCAGGTCGCCGCGGGCTGGCGCTTCGGATACACGGCACAGAGGCCCTCGACGTCGTCCTGCAGGAGATCGCGTTTACTGACGTCGCCCAGCTCGACCGAGCCATACATCGTCGCTTCGGGCTTCGAGGAGTGGGCCAGTCCCAGCACGTGACCCGCCTCGTGGGTGAGCGTGTTCAGGAGATCGACTTTGCCTTCGGGGCGTCCTGGCGCACGGAGATGGGCGAAGTCGTAGAGCGCGCTGTTGAATTCGATGTCGGTATCGACGCTCTCGGCCGACTGGGGTTTGTACGTGACACTCGTCAGCGCGAGCGTGCTCCGACTCGCATAAGGCCACTCGTCATCTCGCCACGTGACGACGTTGGTATTGCCCTCGTAGCCGCGATCGGGCCAGTAGCCGACCTCGGGCTGGCGGATGAGTTCGCCCTCGAGCATCGCAAAGTCGCTGCACGAGACGCGATTCCACGTCTCGAAACTGCTGCGCACGAGGGCGCGCAGCTCCGAACCGATTTGCCCCGCCGACGTTCGCTCGAAGTCATCCGATCCGGTCCGGTCGACGCGATAACGCACGCATCGTTTCGGCCATGCGAGCGGCTTGGGGGTCTGGCCACGCTCACACGGTGGCGTCCCGAACGTCCCACACGTCTTGGTGCGCGTGTAACTCGCTGCCGACGCCGGAGACAGACACCATCCCGCGATCAACAGGCCGATGACGACGGCGCTCGTCTCATGTCGTGGCATCGTCGGAGTCCTCCGTGTCGTCGGACACGTCGGGACGCATCCAGTCGAGCGATTCGTACTTTTCTCCCCAGTGCAGCAGGAGGGGCATGACGAGGACCGTCGCCAAAAATGTCGAGACGATGCCGAAGACGGCGAGCCAACCGATCGACTGGAGACTCTCCTGGTCGGTGATCGCGAGTCCGCCGAAGCCCAGTCCCGACGTGATCGAGGTCATCAGGATGGCAGCGCCGACCCATCGCAGCGTCGAAGCGACCGTCCCGGGCCCGGTCTCGAGGTAACGCCGGTAGAAATGGACGCCGTCGTCGACGCCGATCCCAATGACGACCGGCAGGATGACCACGTTGAAGAAGTCGAGATCCAGTCCCACCCATCCCATGAACCCGAACAGCCAGAACCCCCCGACCGTCAGCGGGACGAGTGCGACCAGGCCGCGGAGGGGATGTTGAAACATGAGGA